>QHPM01000106.1:13504-16379 GCA_003219095.1 Verrucomicrobiota bacterium | reverse complement strand
ATGCAGCGAGGGTGTGTGTTTTGCCGCTAGAGACGCTTTATCACCGTGCCCAGGACGGTGCCCAAGCTAGCCCTAAATTGTCAGCGCTGAAGGCGTCATGCTCGTTGGCCAGGGGGCGATACCCGAGGCTGCTGTGATGTCGCGCAATTGACGCTAAACGCGAAGGGGCAAGGGCGAACGGAGTCCGCGAGATGCGGGCAGTTGTATTACGGGAGTTGCTAAAGCGCACTCTTGTTTGAAAAAGGGCTAGGGCACGGAGCCGACAAACCCTGAGGGTGAAGTCGGACAATAACAGCTCCCTCTAAGCAAGGAAGCTGTGTGTTTTAATGCCGAGCTCCGGTTGGCCGTGGCTTCTTGACCGCGCGTTCGATTGCGGCCGTGAGCTGTTCGGCGACCAACGGTTTGGCGATGTGGTCAAGAAATCCCACCTTTCGACTTCGCTCGATATCAACGTCAGTGTTGTGTCCGCTGATGGCGATAGCCCGAATCGGCTTCGTTGCGCTCAGTTCCTGCATCAGGTCCCATCCGGTGCCATCGGGCAGGCGAAGGTCACTCAGCAGCACGTCGAACTCGATCGCTTTTGCCAGACCTCGTGCGGAAGCGATATCCGGCGCGATATAAACTTTGTAGCCGATGGTCGTGAGGAATTTTCGCAGCGCCTCCGCTGTACTGGCGTGGTCTTCGACGACAATGATGCGGTATGGCTCTTGATCCATGGACGATTGATCCAAGCTTAGTCTGTGCCAGCGAAGATGTGCATCTCACGTGCGGGTCGATAGATGTAAGCGAGGACTCCGAAAGCGCATGCAGTTACAGTTCGAAAAAGGTGCGCAAACGACGGAGGAAGGTGGCACTATATTCGCGTTGTTTGGCTGCCTCATTCTGGGCAAGATGGGCGTCTTTGATGATGCCCTCGGTCTCCATTTTTCGTTTTGCCAGCAGCTCACTCAGTTGATTGAGACATTCGGGCGATTGGCGAATAACTTCGCCCATGACTGGTTTGCTAATTTCCAGAACGTAACAGTCGGCGGCAGCACGGACGGTGGCGGTGCGGCGTTCGCCAGTCAGGAGCGACATTTCGCCGAAGCAATCTCCAGAATGCAGCGTGCCAACGCTAAGGGCTGCTCCATTTTTGGCCACTGAGACATTGGCGCTGCCGCGCAAGAGTACAAACATCGAATCGCCCTCGGCGCCTTCTTCGATAAGGCGTTCGCCCCGCCCAAAATGATTGAGTCGGGAATGTTGCAGCAGAGCATCTAGCTGCTCGTCCCCGAGGCACTGAAAAAGAGGCTCACCGCGTAAGATCTCCCGCGCCTGCTCCTGATCTTCGCCTCCACGATCCCGGGGCCGCCGTTCCAGGTGGAGCGTCCGAATGGGGAAGGGAATGGTGATTTGCTGGCGTTTTAATTCGTACCAGACGTTGGTGCGAATGGCGTCGTTTACCTCGTTGATCGCGGCATGATTGCCCATGTAAAACTTGATCTCGTAGATGACGGCGTGATCGGCGAAATCGACGAGAAAGATTTTCGGCGGCGGATCTTTAAGGACGAGCTCGGCGTTTTTGGTCGCGCGCATGAGCGCATCCTTGACGCGATTAGGCGGTGTCTTGTAGTCGATGCCAACGCGAACCCGCATCGCGTGCACCTGAGTTGGGTAATGCAGATTGACGATGGTTTGCCGGACGATTTCGTTGTTTGGAATGTCGAGATAAATGCCGTCGTTGGTGCGCAGCCGGGTGGAGCGCCAGTTGATCTCCATGACTTCGGCGAAGCGTTCACCAACCTGTAACCAGTCGCCCACCCGAAAGGGCCGGCTAATTTGCAACTGAATCCCGGCAATAATTCCGCCGAAAAGGTTTTGTCCAGCAAAGCCGAGAATGATGGCGGCGATTCCGGAACCGGCGAGAAGGCCCTTTAATTGGGCTTCGGCGTGATAGCCGAAACTGAGGACGAGCAGAAGGGTGATGAGAAAAACGATGAGGGCAAAGATCTCGCGCAGAATGTGCGGGATAGGTGTTTGCCGTTTTTTCTCGAAGTAGAGGTCCCAGAGAAAATGGTTGACGAATGCGACGATGAAAGCCGGGCTGAGCAGAACGAGGGCGGCGCCGAGGTGATTGCGCCAATCGGCGTGAACGCCATAAACGGTGATGGCGGCATAGAAAGCGAGGGTAAGGCAAAAAATTTGGGAGAAGAATCCAAGAGGGACCCCTGCGCGCCGTTTGAAAAAACGACCGAGAGTGACTGCGAGGAAGTAGGTGAGAATAAACGCGATGACCGTCGCGGCAGCGCGCTGAGAGCTAATGAAGGCCTGGATCATCGGCACCCGATTTTACCGATAAACAGGCACTGGAACAAGCGTGACGGCATGCCTGCTTCGATTTGGCCGATCCCGGAAGTTTACAAGAGGGCCGCGCCGAAGCCGGAAGTCCACAAGGTATTATTTTTTCGGGGCGAATAGTCGTCCGTCATCCGTTAGGCCGCGGCGCGAAAAATAGCCAGGCCCAACCAGCAAGGAAGCAGAGTCCGCCAAGCGGCGTGATTGCTCCGAGCCAACGGATATTTGTTAATGCCATGGTGTACAAACTTCCGCTAAAAAGGAGAATACCGGCACAAAACAACCAGCATGCGGTGCGATTGGTTGCGCCGGAAAAGGCAAAGAGCAGGAGCACGATGGCGTGAATAAAATGATAAAAAACTGCTTTATTCCAAACCTCGAGCATTCCGTGGCGATCGATTAGGGATTTAAGCGCGTGCGCGCCGAATGCGCCAAGCGCCACGGCAAGAAAACAAAGTGCCGCGGCAATGCGTGCAAATAAGATCGACATAACGATTCCTCAAGTTATTCCGGCTTTCCCGAACGAGCATCTTGTTACCGG
>QHPM01000106.1:0-13473 GCA_003219095.1 Verrucomicrobiota bacterium | reverse complement strand
CAAATAAATCGACCAGATTTTTCTCGATGTTAGACGTGTCATCCCGAGCGCAAGCGAGGGACCTCGCCCAGGGTCGCGGGTCACACAAGATTGTTTGAACGACCATCGCTCACTCGCAAGGTCCCTCACCCCGACGGCATTCGGGGTTCGGGATGACAGACAGGGTGTTGGATTGCGATGGGGTCATTTACGGTTGCTTGGTCCTTCGTTTGCATTCGGCATAAAGCGCGTCGTAAACAACAAACTCGCGCTGAAGAATCTCATGATCCGTCAACCGGAGTGCCCCAAAGCCACCCGCGATCCAACGCAAACCTTCACCAGCAGGATGCGGATTGGTTGGATGCGAATCAGCCGCGCGGACAATTTCGCCCAGAAGCAACAGCGCCGGCTCACTGAAATTGTATTTCTTAAGAATGGAATTGAATGAGACGTCCTCGCCGTGATGTCCGAGCTCGCAGTTCGGAACGTCGAATACGGTTCCGTTGTCGATTTTTCCCCAATCGGTCTGACGCGGAAGAAATACAAACTCCGCCTCGGGATCGACAAAATTCCTGATCAACCACGGATAAGCCACGCGATCGACTTTGATTTTTTCACGCGTGATCCATTTCATGCCGGAACATTAACCGGGCGGGCGGAGCGTCCCAACCCCGTTTTTCCGTAGCCCTCGCCCGCTGGGCAAGTTTGTGTTTAGCCGGGCGGCTTGGAAGTCGCCGCTCCCACTTCGGGCTTCTCCTTTGTGGCTAGTGGGAGCTGCGCCTTGGCCGCTGACAGAAAAATCCTGCGTGCCTGGTTGGCGCAGAATGGAAGTCTATCTTCAGATATGCCGGCTGCGGCGGAACCGTTTTGGTTCTGGAGCGCATCAACACTCCAGAACCGCCACGCTCTTTAATGTTGGTGTTTCTCGCCCTTTTCCTTCTGCTCAGCTTTCTCATCATGAGTGCCGAGGTATTTTCCCTTGCTATCGACCCGGATGGCTGTTTCTTTGCCATCCTTGCTCACGATCGCTTCGTAGAGTTCCTTACCTTTGCGAGTTTCCTTTTCGATCCGAAGAATTTGATCGTTGCCAGCCTTATCCTTGATGGTGGTTTGGGCTGCTTCCGGCAAATCCTTCATCTCGACCTGTGTTTCTTCATGCGCTTGCGCCACCGCTCCAAAGGTCAGGCCAGCGCTGATGATTCCTGCTGTAATTAGGTTCCTCGTTTTCATGTTATTCTCTCTTTGACCCCCTTTAGACTGGATTCGCTGAATCTTTATTCGGCGGATGCTCGCCGTTTTCAGCGCCATAAAAGAAGACTCAGACGCTCCTGCTCGTGGTAATCGCGGCTCTTTTCTCGTGCGGTAACAGGACCCAGGGCAGTTTCTCGTCAGGGAACACGTCCTTGGTCGGCTGAAAATCCTCCGGACGGTCGAGGCTCCCGGTGGTGATGTCGATCTCACCCGGACGATTGCTTATCTCATAAGTGAGCGACGTGCCGCAGAAGTCGCAAAAAGTTCTTATGGCGCCCGTCTCGGTTCGATATCGTTTCAATTTACCCTTTTCAATTTCGAAACTCGATTGCGGCACCGTGATCCAAGCTACGGCCTGCGCTCCGGCAGCGCGCCGGCAATTTGCGCAGTGACAATTCGCTTGCTGGATTGGTTGCTGCGTCGCTCTGAAACGCACGTTTCCGCAATAGCATCCGCCAGTAATCGATGTGTCTTGCATAGAACCCACGATTGCTGACCCGGCGGATTGATCAAGAGTGGCTCCAGCGTTGTCGATTCAACTTTCCTTCGTCGAGGCGTAGGCGGATGCGGAACATAGACTTCCAGTCTGTGTGCCCGGCGGGTTTGGAACCCGCCTGGAGCGGTTGGCGGCGGGGAGAATCTCCGCTGGGCGCATAGGCAAAATGCCTATGTTCCGTCTTTCTTGGCCGCGGCATAGGCGCGTTGCAGAAAATCGGAAATTGCTACCGAGCCGAGAATGGAAGTGAAGAAGCGCGTGGTCCGCGGCACAAAAAGCATTCTGAATCCACGCGGTCGCGCACCATGGCCCCATGCAATATGGACAGGAGATCAGCTCGCCGACCGCGCGTTGTAATCCGCGCCCGCGCGGTTCTTCTTTAACTTCGCCGGCACCAGCACTTCGTTTGCAGTGAACAAAAGGCGCGCGCAATGCGCCCCTAATTCGGTCCTTCGCGACGACCCCTGCCAGTTGTGTCGCCGTCGTTTTTCTCCCTTCGCACATTGCATTCGCGGCAATGCGCGCCCTCGCGCTCATTTCGCGGGCTCGAGACCTGATATGGCCGGACCGTTCAATACCTGACCGAGCCTATCGAAACGGGAACCATGACAGGGACAGTCCCAGGTTTTTTCCGCGCCGTTCCAATGCACGATGCATTTCAGGTGGGTACAAACAGCGGAGTGTTCGTGCAATTCGCCGCTCTCATCGCGGTAAGCCGCAATCTTGTGAATGCCGCGCCGGATGACCGCGCCTTCCCCAGCCTTTAGTTTCTCGACCGACTCGGCATCGCCGCTAGTGAAGTAATCCAGGAATTGCGCAGCGACATTGACGTTCTCCTGCGCGAATTCTGGCGCGGCGCGCAGGGTAATGCGCGAAGGATGGTAAAGTTTTGCCCAGGCGTGACTGCCGCGCCGAATTAATTCCGGAATCAGCATGCCGGCAATAGTCCCATGCGTCATGCCGTTGCCTGAATCTCCAGTGACAATATAAACGTTTTCTTTGTCGTCTGGATTTCGCCCAATGAAAGCGAGACCGTCGATTGGTTCCATCACCTGTCCGGACCATCGGAAGGAGATCTTTCCGGTCATTGGCCAGCGTGTGCGTGCCCAATCCTCCAATCGCTCGAAGCGGGCTTGGAAATCGCACGCTTGTCCACTCTTGTGATCTTCACCACCGACCACGAGAATTTCTTCATCCGCATTCTCGCTCCCAGCCAGGCGCACATAATGATATGGTACTGGTCCCAGACCAGTTTCCATTCCCGCGCGTTCCGCCGTGTCCCAAAAGAGCGCTCGCGTAATTTTGCCGCGCTCTGCGCGGAAGCCTATGACATAGCTGGTGTAAGGCGCTTGTTTGGTATGAATGACATAACGATCGTTTATTGGTGAATTCGTTGCGATGACGATCGCTTTCGCTTTCACGGTGAAGTTATCCGCCGTAATCACTTTGGCGTCGTCTCCGCCCACCGCCTCCATCACTTTGCTGCCGGTAAAAATGCGACCGCCGTCGCGCGTCATCGCTCTCGCCAAGGCGTGCAAATACTTTAACGGATGAAATTGTCCCTGCCGTGGAAATCGAATCGCACGATGGGTTTGGAAATCGTGGATCGGCGCTTGCTGGACCCACTCCACTGCAATGCCTGCTCGGCAGCACGCTTCAAATTCGCGCTCAAGATTTTTCAACGATTCGTTGGGCGGCTCGAAGAGGTAGCCATCCACGCGCGCGAATTCGCAATCGATTTGTTCCTCCCGCACGATGTGTTCAACGCGATCGATTGCTGCGGAGTGACTTTGCGCGGCCATGCGCGCGCCATCTTCGCCATGCAATTTCTCCAGCTTGTAATATCGATCATCCAGCGCGTTGACCAGATGGGCGGTCGTTCGCCCGGTCATCCCGCTACCGATCAATCCATCGTCCAGCACTACCACACCGCGACCAGCGCGTGCCAGAGTGTAGGCAACCGAGAGACCGGCAATCCCTGCGCCGACAACGCAGGCATCGGTTTCCAGATTTTCGCACAGCGGGTTTAGCGCGTCAGTTTCTGCCGTCGCCTCCCACAGGGAAATATTTTCGCCGGCGCGTTGCGTTTGATCTGGAGTCATTAACCTATGCGGATAAACTTACAGAGCTTGATCAGGCAGCCGCCGGCGAGGGTGTAAAAAGCAACATCGCTCCAGACCGGGCCGCCGAAACTGAACTTAAAAATCAAGTCGCTGACAACGGAAAAAATCCACAGTCCGATAGGTAGCGCGACTAACATCAGATGCAGTGGGTGCCCTTTAAAACTGGCAAGTGTCGTCACCATAAAAATCCTCCTCGGCTTTATTTAAATTTATTCGGAAACTGGGTTTATTAGCGTTTCGTTGACGCCCGAAAGTTTGGTCGCATTAAATCAAGATATTTTTTGACTTATTCGATTACCACTCCGGTTCATTTCCCGCATGAAGGAAAAGAAATTTTGGCTATGACAGATGTCATATGCAGCGCCTGGGCTGGAATAAGCGGTTAATGGCTTCGACGCGCGGACGAATCCTCGCTTTACTCCGAACTGAGAACCGCGCGGTCAACGAACTGGCGGCAGCCCTCAAACTAACGAATAACGCCGTCCGCGCACATCTCTTGAACTTGGAACGTGACGGGCTGGTGCAGCAGCGCGGGACTCGCCGCGGCACCCGCAAACCTCACGTTACCTATGGACTTAGCGCTGAAGCAGAACAGATTTTTCCCAAGGCCTACGGCTTATTGTTGAACCAAGTCGTCAGTGTCATTTCAAGACGCCTGCCGCCCCCGATGTTGCGCGCTAGCATGCGTGAGGTCGGGCGGGCGGTAGCAAAAGATCATCTCCATCGCGTAAAGGGGCTAAGCCGTCATGACCGAATCAAGGCCGGCCTCGATCTGCTCAACGATATCGGCGGTTCCGTCAAATTCGATAGAGCTGGAGGCAGACAATTTATCCGTGGCTCCGACGGTTGTCCGCTTGCCGCAGTGACGGCAACGCATCCGGAGGCCTGTCTGATTATCGAATCGCTGCTTTCGAAAATCATCGGAGTGCCAGCTGGCCGGTGCTGCGAGTATGGCGAAACGCCTCGATGTTGTTTCGAATTAAAGCGATAGATAAACAGCGAAACTGATGACGCGCGTTAGCAGATGGGATCGCTTGCCCTGCAACATTCGTTTCGACTAACGTGCGCACATGTATCGTCGTTCCTCATCTCCGCTCTTATTCGTAATCGTATTCCTATTCCTGTTCCGCGGCCTCTGCGCTGCGTCTCCGATCCAGGAACGCGCCGATCGTTTCCTTAAATTGAGCAACGCCGGGTATCAGGCGCTTTTTCGTGTCAATAGTGAAGCCCAGTGGCTCGCGGTGACCGACGTCACGCCCGAGCACGACGCTGCCGTCGAAGCAACCGGCAAAGCGTACGCTGCGTTCAATGGCAACCCGGCCATTATCACGGAAGCGCGCGATCTGCTCGCACACGAGAAAGAATTGACCCTGCTCACCGTTCGGCAGTTGAAACAACTGCTTTTGAACGCGGCCGAAGGACCAATGACCAATCCGGATCTCGTTTCAAAACGCGTCGAGGCCGAAACCAAACAGGCTTCCATTCTCAATAGTTTCGAATTCAAGCTCAACGGGCAAAAGATCACGGCCAACGATATCGACAACAAACTGGAAAAGAGTACGGACCTGGAAGAGCGCAAGGCGGTTTGGGAAGCGGCCAAGGAATCCGGGCCCGCGCTCAAACCAAATCTCGTGGTCCTGCGCGATCTCCGGAACGGCGTGGCCAGGGAAATGAAGTATCCGGACTACTTCTCGTTAGAAGTCGCCAGCTATGGGATGACAACGGACGAGATGTTGAAAATGCTGGACGACTGGATGGCAACGTTGCGGCCGCTTTATCTGCAGCTGCATACCTGGGCAAAGTACAAGTTGGCTGAGAAATATCATCAGCCGGTGCCAAAAAAGATTCCGGCGCACTGGATCAACAATCGTTGGGCGCAGGAATGGCCCGGCTTGGTTGAAGCCGCTAACATCGACAAATACTTCGAGGGGCGTCAGCCGGAATGGATTATCAAGACGGCCGAGCAGTTTTACACCGGTCTCGGATTCTCACCCTTACCGGCAAGTTTTTGGAAGAAATCGGACCTGTATCCGTTGCCGCCGGACTCGAAGCGCAAGAAGAATACTCACGCTTCATGTTGGCACATCGATCTGGAGAACGACATCCGCTCGCTCCAGAGCATTGAGCCGAACGCGCGCTGGTTTTTCACCGCGCATCATGAGCTTGGACACGGATATTACTTTAAGGCCTATAGCCGACCGGAAGTTCCGTACCTGCTCCGGACGGGCGCAGCTCCTGGATTTCACGAGGGTGTTGGTGAGCTGATTTCACTGGCTTCGAGCCAGGTGCCGTATCTGCAATCGCGAGGAATCTTGCCGAACGATTTCAAGCCCGACACGAATGCGTTCCTACTCGATGACGCGCTGGCCCGCGCCATTCCCTTCATTTATTTCTCATGCGGAACGATGACGCACTGGGAGGCCGACATTTATGCGCATAATCTGCCGGCCGATCAATGGAATGCGCGCTGGTGGGAGTACGTTAGCGATATGCAAGGAATCGAGCCGCCGTCGCCGCGAGGCGAAGAATGGTGCGACGCTGCTACTAAGACCCACATTAACGACACCCCCGCTTATTATTATAACTACGCCTTCGCGACCGTGTTTAAGTTTCAATTACACGATTACATTGCGCGCAAAATTCTGCATCAGCCGCCGCAATCATGTAACTACGCCGACAACAAGGAGGTCGGCACCTGGCTGAATAACATTCTGAAAAAGGGGAGCACGGAAGATTGGCGGAAGGTTTTGAAAGATGCGACCGGTGAGGATATTTCTACGCGCGCAATGGCTGAATACTTCAAGCCTTTGCAAACCTGGCTGGAAGAGCAAAACAAAGGGCGACAGATCGGGTGGCAGTAATTGCCTCTCACGTCGTAACGACACGCAGGCAGATCGATCTCAGTGCGGCGATGGGTTCGGCAATGATCGATTAGCGTTAGCCTGCGCTTTCATCATCTCAGCCTGTATCGTCGGCATAAGGTCGGACATGTAGGCACCAAATTTTTGCATTGCCGATTTTCCGACTGGAGATCCATAGAAATCCGCCAGTGCCTTCAATTCCTCGGTCGTGAAATGTTTTACCATCGCCTCCGTCATCGCCTTGGTGATGGCGGGGATGTCGAGTTGCGAAGTCATGGCGGCTTTGAATTGCGCCCGCTGGTCCGGTGGCAGATTTGCCGACATCTTGTCGGCCATGTCTTCGAACAATGCTTTCGGCGGGATGGCCTGCAGGTAACGTTCCGCTTCGTGGCGGCGCGCCTCCGGCGTATCGGCAGCGGTGAGCGAAACAGTCGTGCAGCAGAGTATGAACGAAACGATCGCGAAGGTTGTTTTTCTTTTCATAAGTGACATGGGATTCGCGTTAGTCATAGGCCTTGGCCCGAACCGAAGCCATCTTTTTCGCGAGTTGAAGCAATGATGGCATTGTTGATTCTGCCGTTATGCGCATTCTCGTAATCACGGGCGCAGGTGTCTCGGCGGAAAGCGGAATCCCGACTTTTCGTGGTACGGATGGTTACTGGCGAAATCTCGATCCGACGAAATTAGCGACGCCGGAAGCGTTTGCGCGCGATCCGAGTTTAGTTTGGGATTGGTATCGCGAGCGACGTCAGCGTATTCGTAAGGCGCAGCCGAATCCCGCCCACCAGGCGATCGCCAAGTTAGCGCTGCACACAGAAGGATTTCTGCTCCTGACCCAGAACGTGGATGATCTTCACCTGCGTGCTGGGTTACCGGCAGAAAAGATGGTGCAAATCCACGGCGACATTTTCATGACGCGTTGCTCGCGGTGCGATTTTCAAAGATACGAGCTGGAGCATGAGCATGAGTATGAGAAGCAGCATGAAAATGGCGATCTTCCGAAATGCCCGGAGTGCAGCGCGCTGATGCGACCGGGCGTGGTCTGGTTCGGTGAACAATTGGATCTGGCGAACATCGGGACTGTGGAAAATTTTGTGACCAGCAGCGATTGCGATTTAGTTATCGTCGCCGGAACGACTGCGCTTTTTGGTTACGTTATTGATTGGGCGCTTCGAGCGCGAGGCCAGGCTGGCCAATTGATCGAAGTGAATCCCGAGGAAACATCATTGTCGCAATTTGCGACCAGATCGTTGCGCGAACCGGCCGGCGCCGCCCTGCCGCGATTGGTTAACGAATTGCTAGGCAACTTCTCAGCTTAATCGTCGCGCGCCGACCCTTCGATTGCTCGCAGGTAGCGTTCCGCCGATCGCGCGACTGCGACTTTGGCGTCGACCAGAACGTTCGCCTTCCACCAACCGCCGTAGATTTGGTCGAACGAAAACGGCTCGAGCGTTTCAAGAATGCGATCGATCGCGGCGGGGCCGAGTGGAATCAGATTTGGATAACTGCGCATGAAGCTGAGGTAACGCCGATCCTGCACCACGGTAAGGATATCGCTCGTGAGCAACGCGCCCTGGCTGTTCGCGCCTGCCGGCCAGTGAAGAACAGTGCCACCATCGAAATGTCCAGCGCAATTGATCAAAGTGAGCCTATCCCAAAGCGGCAGCGTTGTGCCTCTCCAAGAGTGAATACGCGGACTTTCGCGCATGACCCACCGGCGGTCAGCGGCGTGTAAATATATCTGCGCATCGAAATGCTCTGCCCATTCGACCATTGAAGAATAAAAATGAGGATGGGAGATCGCGATCGCCCGAATGCCTCCGTGCGTCGCGACTTCCGCGATCGTCTTCTCATCGAGCAATGAGATGCAATCCCACAACAAATTTCCCGCAGGCGACTGGACGAGGAGAGCGCGCTGGCCAATGGCGAATTCCGGTTCCGTTCCGATGCCGAGAAGTTGCGGCGCCTCTTCTTCAAAGCGGTTGTGATGTTGAACCGCGAGCTCCTTTAGCGTCGTCCAATGCTGTCCGTCATGACGCACGAATTGCCGTTCGTCCTGGCATATCGGACATGGTGACGGCGGCTCCGCGGTTGGGCTAAACTGCACTCCGCACTGCACGCAGATAAAATTTTCCATCCGGCGCCCAACTTACTGCCTCAACCGCCGCGACGAACAGGACAAAGGCCGCCAGACTGGAGGGAACTAGTTCATCATCCCGAGCGAAAGTCGAGGGATCCCGTTGCGCAGCTTAAAGGCAACTTCCTCGAGATCCCTCGACTCGGCTCGGGATGACGACGCGATTTGCCCCTACTTCTCGCGCTTCCGGATTGAACCCGCGCCGGTAATTTCGCGTTCGATATGCGCCGGATTGCCGATGTATTCGACTTTGCCAGCGCCGGTGATTGAGACTTTAAGGGTATCGCTCACTGCTACGCGCGCGTCGCCCGCGCCGGTGACCGAAAGCTCGGCTATTTTTGTTTGTAACGATTCCGCGCGGAGATCGCTCGCTCCAGTCATATTGGCGACCAATTCATCCACCGCGCCATCCAACACGACGTTGGATGCACCGGTTGTCTCAAGGTAGAATTTTCTCCCGCTAAGCTGATGCGCGTTTAATCGTGATGCGCCACTGCAGCTTGCACCTTCGAGCGCGTTGCTGGTCAGCTCTAATTTGATCGAATGCGTCGGCCGGACCGAATGCGTGGTCCGCACGTGCAGGACCTTGTCTCTAACCTCCATCTCGACGTACTGCATCAGGTTTTCGTCGACTGTGATTGAGGCGGAAGGAGCGCCGCTGTGCCATTCGACCCGAAAAGCACCGCCGGTCTCGATGTTAACAAAGGGATCGACATTCCGTTGCTCGCTAATCAAGTGGCCGTTGCCGCGAATGCCGCCGATGTCGCATCCAGCAAGAGCGAAAAGGCAGCAGACCGCAAAAATATTCGTCTTCATAGCAAGGTTTTAATATTCGATGCGAGAAGCGGCCGGTTTGGATTCAAAAATCTAGCGCAGAGCGGGGCCGCGGCACGGAAGGAGTTATGGTCAAATCGACCGTCTGTGTCAGCTCGTCATCGACATAAAACTCGACCCGATATTTCCCTGTGGCCCAGCCATCGGGCGGCCGGGAGAGGGTGAATTTGCCAAAGGCGTTTCCTACGGGAGCGACGGCGCTTGCTTCGTCCACTTTAAAGTCAATCGGAGCGATCCCAGTATCTTGCGCAATCCAAACGGCACGGATCCTCGCATTCCTTCTCAGGCCGTGACCACGCCAACGCGCCACGATTTGCAGCGCGTCTGCGGAAATGATATTGAGCGGGTCGCCGTCGCTGCTGGTGGAAAGGGACGCTTCAAGTCTCTTCTTTTCCGCAGCGGGCTCGGCCTGGTGTAGCGCGGGAAGTCTAACGAGCTCGATTGTGTTCCGGCCAAGAAGATCGCCAGTGGGCGAGCGCTGGGTAACCGTTTCTTTGATCGACCCGACACCGCGGACAAACCAAAAGTCGGCCACGGTGAGAAAGCTGTCGTTTTTTTCTCCGCGAAAGTGGAGGGCGCGAAATTTTCCCGCCGGCACTTCGATCTCGCTTTCACCAATAATCTTTAGCGGCAAATTAAGATCGAGGCCGGCAATGGGGCCGCGATAATTCCATCCCGCGCCGAAGGTTAAATCCGCAGGCAAGGTTGTGATTGGTGGATCGAACGCTTCCGTGTTTCCGGCTTCGCCGCGATGAGCGGTTGCCAAAACGGCCTTGCCCTCATTTTTCAAAAATTCTGTCGAATGGGGAGTGCCGTTGATTGCAGTTTCGATTCGCAGAGTATTTGGTTCGTCCGGATTGCTCGGAGCAAAGACCTGGCGCGTCAATGTTCCCGGCTCAGTCTCGCCCTCGCGGGTCAAGGCGTACTGCCAGGTGGTTCCGTCTGCCGTTGGGATTGGCCATTCCGCTTGTGTGACCGATGCGCCGATCAGCACGCCAAATAGAATGGCACAGAACCGCGACATCGAACACGCTAACCGCGCCGCGTGGCAATGGTCAATGCTGAAACGTTGAGACATTAAAAGGTCGAATCGGATCGCTAATTTAACTTTGCACGTTTTAACGAATCACTTTCTTCTTTTGCGGTGCCCGACCATTTCGGCAGTGCGGCTGCGTTGGTCAAGTCTCGTTAGCTGGCGCGATTGCGCGGACGTGAGCAATGGCGTGTGCGGAATTGTGCAAAGATATTCCGCGATAAACCAAATACTGCGCTCGGAAGTCATCCAGTGACGGTCATCGAAGCGCGAGAGATCGACCGGTTGTGAGTGACGACGCAAAGTGCGTTCGCCGCGAAGATTGAAGTAGATGTTGAAGTAACTCATGGCCAGCTCGCGCAAGGTGCGATAAACCGGCTCACGATAACGGCAGCCGGTGAAATTGGATTTTGCCACTGCGCCCCAGCAACCGCGCACTTTGAAAATTGCGAGGACATGATCCGTATCGTTGACGGCTTCGAGGTCCCAGAGCAACGGCGGAAAACCGAGAACGCGTAACGCGGCTGCTCCGAAAATGGCCCCTTCGAGACAATGCGCCGTTTTTTCCTGCAAAACTTTTCGCGGTGACCAGGAGGTATCAGCCAGATGATAGGGAAGACTGTCAAGAAAACGTTGCACTCCCGCCGGTGTCTTCAGGGACCGAAGTTTTCGCAACTCAACCCGGCTAAAACCGTTTACACCTGAGCGTGATCCCATGGGCGTGACCTACATCTAACGGAAACAAGAGGCAAAAAAAGCGTAAGGCACCGAATAAGGCCAGTCGCACTGGTCGGAGCGATCAAATCGGGTGATGTTTTGTTCCATGGCAAAGAAGCGGGTGTGGTTGGGCACGCATTGGGAAATGCTCGGGGTCGCCGCCGTGTTGTTCGTCATCGTGGCGGTGTTTGTCGATCTTAAGCCGGTAGTGGACGAAAACTTCTTCTTTTCAACCAGTGATCCCGGCGTCCAGCAATCGAAAAAGGTCGAGCAACGATTTCCATCCCAGCCGCAACTCATCCTGGCGGTGTCATCCCAGGATATTTCTTCCCCGCGGTACCTTGGTCGAATCCAACGCCTCACCCAACAAATCCAAACGATCGATGAAGTGAGCACGGTCAAAAGTTTGACCGCTGGACCGAAGAGTTTTCAGGACGCGCTGGAAGGCCAATTTTGGAGGCGGCTCTTGATTGCGAAAGATCGCAAGTCCAGCAACGTCATCGTCTTTCTCGAGAACAAGGATCCTGAGAAACCGATCAAGCGGATCGAGCAGATCATTCATGAACTCGATGAAAAGGATTTTCAAATTCATATCGCTGGTCCGCCCTACGTGGTGGAGATGATTCGGCGCAGTCTGGCGCATGATTTCTGGTATTTCAGCCTCACTGCCGTGGTTTTGTTTGGCCTGACCATGGCCGCGATGTTCCGGTCGGCCCGCGTCTTTCTCGGGATGCTCGCCACCTGCGCCAGCGCGGTGTTGTTGACCTTGTTGCTGCAATCAATCTTCGGCAGAAAGATCGGCATCCTTACGGTCAACCTCGGCACGATCGTCTTCGTCGTGGCTTTGTCGCATCTCGTTTACATGACGTTCAACTGGCAGACGCTGGCCGACCGTAGTCACCGCCTGGGGAAGGAATCACCTAATCTTGCACGCGACGCCCGCCGCATGACCTTTCCGCCATCGTTTTGGTCGATGGTCTGCGCCTCGTTAGGTTTCGGAAGCTTGTTAATCGTTCAGGCCAAACCGTTGCGCGAGCTGGGCTTCGGCGGCGTGCTCGGAAGCATTGTGGCATTTATTTGCGCGTATGTGATGTACCCGCCTTTTCTGCGCTGGGCCGTGCCGCGGAGGAGCAAATTGGTGGAGCAGGCACCTCCGCCTGCATTTTGGTCGCGGCGTTTTATCTTATTGTCGTTAGGCGTCATTCTGATTAGTGCCGCCCTGGGCTTGGGCCTGACCAAAGTAAATACTGACCCGAATCTTCTCGATTACTTCAAGCCGCACTCGGAATTACGCGATGGACTGGAATACGTGGACGACAGCGGCGGCGCCAACCCGCTCACCATCGTCGTTTCCGCAGCAGATGGCAGCCTGTTAAATACCGACGCTGCTTATGAGAAATTGTGGCGGCTGCATGGCGCGCTTGAGAACTACAAAGACGTCGGCACCGTGGTTTCCCTTCCGACTCTTCTGGCGGAAGGCGACCGGACGCCATTCTCGTTTCTGCTGAGCTACGAAAAGATGACCGAGATGATGGAGCAACCCAAGTATGCCCGCGTTGCGAAAAGTTTTGTCACCAAGGATCGCACCCACGCGATGTTCCTGCTTCGAATGGTCGAAACCCGTCGCGATAAATATCGTCTCCAGGTCATCGATGATTTGCGCGCGATTTGTCGGAAGTATGGATTTAAACCAGAACTGGTCGGCGGTATCTATTCCTTACAGGGCAGGCTAGCGCAGCTTGTCGCCTCCAGCCTCGTGACCGGCCTTTTCTGGCTCAATCTATTGTTCATCGTCATCGCATGGATTGTCGCTCGCTCGGTGCGCGGGGCGTTGGCGATGATTCTGAGCTTGACGCTCGTGCCGCTCTGCATGCTGGGTGGAATTGGCTGGCTGCGCGTGCCGCTGGATGTCATCTCGGCGCCGGCCACCAATGTCTGCATCGGGATCGCGATCGACTCGATGATCCATCTTGTTTTTGGGGTTCGCCGGGCGCAACGCGACGGAACAAAAGGCTTGGAGGCCTGGGTGGCGGCACGCAAGG
>QHPM01000105.1 GCA_003219095.1 Verrucomicrobiota bacterium | reverse complement strand
TCCATTCGGCGAAGGCTGGATTTTCGCGCTCAAAATCGATAACCCCGACGATCTAAAAAATCTGCAGAGCGCAGCGGCCTACAAAGACCAGATAGAATAGTCCGCCAAGAAATGCGCGTCGGCAATAAGGGTGGATCCCGCCCCGTGCGGGCGATGCTAAATAGAGGCGGCTTCGCTGCCTATTTATATAACATCGAGCAAGGCACTGCTCGATCCACCTGCTTAATCCGCAGCGAAGTTCAATCTTGGCCGAAGAGCAGCTGCTCAACGCCGCGGAGGAGTTGCTCGATTTTCACCGGCACGGCCAGGAAGCTGTAACCGCGTAAGATTCCGGCAGACACGAACTGGCGTTCTGAAACAACGTTGCTCAGGCAAAGCAACGGAACATGGCAAAGATCGCGATCCTTCAGAAGTTGCTGAGCAATGATTGCTCCATCAGTCGCGGAGTGAATGAGATCGACCATGATCAGGTCGGGGCGAAACCAATGCGCGGCGTGAACAGCAAAGGCGGCATCGTGTTCTTCGCGAATGGAATACTTGCCGACGCTTTCAAGAGCCCGGCGCACCGTGCGAGTGACCCGCGGCTCGTGATCGATGAGAAGAATTTTTTTCAGGACCTTCACGAAATTGCCTCCTATTCCGAGCATCGGTTATGCCAGCAACCGAGCTGCGCCAACTGCGGCGTCTTCGATTTTGGCGCGGTTAAGCTGAATCAGAGAAGACTCGAAACGGTATTGATGGTGAGCGCAAGAATTACGGTATTGAAACCAAATGATAATATTCCATGCAGCAACACCAGCCGGCGCATTTCGCGGGACGTGACCGCCACATCAGACACCTGACAGGTCATGCCAATCACGAAGGAAAAATACGCGAAATCGCGATAGTCGGGCGGGGTTTTTCCTGGAAAGCTGAGGCCGCCGGCCCGTTTCTCGGCATCAATCTCGCTATCGCCATAAAATTTGTGGGCGTAACGCAATCCGAAGACGGCATGCATAAGCAACCACGAGAGCACCACCGTTACAAGAGCGAGCAGCAGTTGAGTCGTTAGATGTCGCTCCGGCTTTGCGGTGCGAATAAGAAAGGCCACTGCAAATAGCGCCGCACAGGCGACCATGACAACAAAAACGAAAATGACGGTGCGTCCTACGTCTTGTCGTTGAGCGACCGATCGAATCCGGTCGGCCGGTGTCAGCGCAGTGGTGAGGCAAATCAAGCCCAGAACGACAACTGCAAATGCGTCATACGTGGCGAGCGCGGCGCTCCAGAGCGCATGTGTTCGAACAACAAGGCCGACTACTGCTGCTACGATTAATCCGGCTCCCATCCGGTGATGCGCATCGATCCTGGCGATTGCCGGCAGCGTTCCGCCCATGCCGAGAAGAAAACGAAAACGCTCGGGATTAGGCAAGTGAAACCAGAAGGGTTCGACGAAAACTTGTTCCCTCACGGCAGGAATCCTGGTCTCGTTAGCCAGAGTTCAAGCAACGATGGGATTCGAACACTCGACGGTTTGCTCGAGACCTGCCACCATAGCGGAGATGAAATCTCTCTTGATCGCAGTCCTCCTAACGGTCGCCGCTACGTTAGCGCCGGCAATCTGGCCGGAAAAGAATCCTGCCCAGGCGGTCCGCAACTTCTATGCCTGGTACGTCCACGAGGTCGTGAGTGGTGCTCGACCGCTGGAAAAAGAGCAGGAGCAGATGCGGAAATTCGTGACCGAACGCCTGCTCACCCGCGTTGACAAAATGCCCAAAGGTCCCGGTGGTTTGGACGGCGATTTTTTCCTCGACGCCCAGGAGGTTGATCCGGAATGGGGAAAAAATATTGCCGTTAGTAACAATTATGTCGGGAAAACCATGTCGAAGCTGGGCGTTATTCTCACCGGCCGAAAACTCGGTAACCGCCAATTTGAGGTGAAGGTGCTTTTCCAGGAAGGGGCGTGGAAGATTGACGAGGTCAAATTCAGCGACTGAGCTAAAAAAACTTTGACGGCGTTCTGCGCGAGCCCCTAGCCTCTTTCAAATAGTAAGCGAGTGGGCTTACTCAAATGACCGGCCGGATTGGTGTTTGGGTTCGGACGGGCTCTTCTTAAACCTCAACTGAAAGACAATTCGAAATGAAATTAATTATTCGGTTCCTGACCCTCGGAGTAGTTGCTCTATCCCCGCTCGCGCTGGTGTGGGCGCAAAGTTCGCCCAGTGAAAAGCCGACAGCGGCGACTTCTTCGCCCGCGGCAAGGACGGACGTCTACCACGTTTATTTTGGCAAGGCTGCCCCTGGCAAAGCTGCGCAACTGGCGGAACTGCTGAAAACACCAAATCCAAAAGACCCGATGCCGGGGCATTTCATTCTTTTGCGCCATCAGGAAGGCGATGCGTGGGATTATTGCCTGATCACCCATCTCGGCACCAAGGCGACGGTCGAGGCCACGCCCTTTCAGGTCCCGCCGGCGATGCGCGACGTGGGCGATTGGCATAACGACACGTTCGTGAACGGCCCGTCGTGGGAGGAATTCACCAAGGCGATGGCTATTTCCGATGACGCCAAGAGCAAGAGTGGAGGATCGGTTTACGTGGTCTCGGTCTTTCGGCCCACGCCGGGACACGTTGAAGATTTAGAGAAGATATTGTCGGCGCCGCCGAATCGTCCCAGCGACACTTCTGCTGGAACGGCGCTGATGCGGCACCTTGAAGGTGGCCCGTGGACTTTTCTGACCGTTGTCCGCTACAACTCATGGCAGGACTTTGCCACGAACGATATGAACAACGTGACGGAATCTAACAAGAATGAGGGCGGTTGGTTTGCTTTTCGGGCGTACAGCGCTTTCCATACTGATACTCTGACTAATCGCATCGCGCCGTAATGTTCGGGCTGCCCCGGCCGACATCATCGCTAATTATTGCGACGTGCACACTGGCAGCTGGTTGCCAGCAGGCGCCGAATCCGGCTGACACGGTTCGCAATGCTTATGGCTGGTATCTGCGCGAGCTGAAGAGTGGGGTCAACCCACTGGAGCAAAAGCGAACGGAGCTCAAAGAATTCGTAACCGACAATTTTTTGACGAGCATCGATAATATGCGCCCTGAGCTAGAGGCCAGCCCGTTTATGGATGCTCAGAGCTTCGATGCCAAGCTTTCGATTGAAAAGGTTAC
Organism: Verrucomicrobiota bacterium; assembly: GCA_003219095.1. GTDB lineage: Bacteria > Verrucomicrobiota > Verrucomicrobiia > Chthoniobacterales > UBA10450 > AV69. The sequence continues at coordinate 11,616 of QHPM01000105.1, read as the reverse complement.
AAGCGATCGCCGGGCCGCGACCGTGCGAGTCGGACTAAGCGGTCGTCTCTCTGGTCAACACGCGTTGAATGTTTATCTGATAAAAGTAGATGGCAGATGGAAAGTGGATGACGTAAAGCTAATTGAACGACTGTCGTTAGCTGAGAGCGGTCGGAGCTGGCTGAAAAGGTCGAACGGAATCAGCGCGATCAGATCGCTGCCCGCCGACAGCCGACGAAACTGCATTGCCAAAGTTGTTGCTCATGACAGAAAAGTCACGGCAACGTTTGCCAAATGCGTTATGGATAAATTATGAGCTTAAACACTGTATGCTGGGCGGATGTTCCGGTGAAAAATCTTGATCGTGCCATTGCCTTTTACACGGCCGTGCTGGGGAGCGCGGTGAGCAAGGAAGGCGACGGCGGATTTACCTTCGGTCTCTTGCCGCACAGCGAGCAAAATGCTTCCGGCTGCTTGGTCGAGACGGAGGATAACGAACCGTCGCAAAAGGGACCGCTGGTTTATCTTTCGGTCGAAGGCCGAATGGATTCCGCCGTTGCGGAAGTGGAAAGAAATAAGGGCAAAGTTGTTTCACCCAAGCATGCCATTGGACCGCACGGATTCCGTGCCATCATTATTGATTCGGAAGGCAACAAGATCGCGCTGCATTCTCACACAGGGTGACCCGTTTTGCGTTGCGTCGAGCGGAGATTTTTCGAGACAGCACGGCACGATAATCGCATTAGGTTGATTCGTGACTGCTGTTCGCGAAACCGCCATGATGGAGGACTTGGAGCGCGTCCTTCACACCCGTGCCGGTCGCCGGGTGGAATATCTCAGCATCGCCTGGACATCGCTGGAAGCGCTCATCGGTGTTACGGTCGGAATACTTGCCGGCAGCGTCGCGTTGGTTGGATTCGGGGCCGATTCGATTATCGAAGTGGCCTCGAGCTGTGTCTTATTGTGGTGGCTGGCGGAAGGCTCGATTGATCGCGATCGCGTGGCCCATCGATGGGTCGGCGCCTGTTTTTTCGCGCTCGCCGCCTACATCGCACTCGACGCCTCGGTAGACTTGCTGAAACATGATGCGCCGCGCGTCACTTACTTCGGCATCATCTATGCGGCAGCTTGTGTAATTGTCATGCCTCTATTGGCGCGAGCCAAACGTCGCGTCGCCGCGCGGCTTAACAGCCATGCCCTTCATGCTGATTCTCATCAGAGCGATATCTGCGCTTATCTCTCGGTGATTTTACTTCTCGGTCTCGCGCTCAACGCCCTGCTCGGATGGTGGTGGGCTGATCCAATTGCCGCCCTTTGCATGTTGCCAATCATCATCCGGGAAGGAGTTGCCGGCTGGCGTGGCAAAACCTGTTCGCATGCACATTTTTGAGACGCAGTCAGGTTGCCCAGCGGCCCTTCCCGGGCAACTGTGAACGCCCATGCCGGATCGATTAACCACCGACATCATCGACGCCGAATTAGCTCCGGGCGCGCGCAATGCCACTCGCGTTTGTCTTCGGCTGCAACCCACCGAGCGGATCACCATTATTACGGACGAAGCGACGACGGAGATCGCCGCCGCCTTGCAGGCGGAAGTGGAAGAAGTTGGCGCCGCTCACGCCGTTTTCGTTTTGGAAAATTACGCGGAGCGCCCACTCACTCACATGCCCAAAATCATTCTGGATGATCTGGCACAATCGCAGGTTTCAATCTTTGCCGCCCAAACGTTGACCGGCGAACTCGGCGCCCGCATCGAGATGACCGCGGTAATAAACAAAAATCGCATCCGTCATGGTCACATGGTTAACATCAACCGGCAGATTATGGTTGAAGGAATGCGCGCCAATTTCGTCGCGGTCGACGCCCTGAGCCAGCGTCTGGTCGAGCGCGCCCGCAAGACTGAACGCATCCGCTGCCGGACGCCGCATGGGACGGAGTTCGAAGCGGAGTTTTCTCCAAAACTAAAATGGTTGAAGACGAGCGGGCTGATCACGCCTGAAAAATGGGGCAACCTGCCGGGGGGCGAAATTTTCACATCCCCGAAAAACTGCTGCGGCACCTTCGTCGTAGATGGCGTGGTGGGCGATTATCTCTGCGCGAAATATGGCGACTTGGCGGCTGCGCCGCTGACTGTTGAAGTGGAGGACGGCCGCATCCGGGCAATGCGATCGGAAAACAAAAAACTGCTCGAGGAATTTCGCGCTTACACCAGCACCGATGAAAACAGCAACCGAGTGGGCGAATTTGCCATCGGCACCAACACGGCTTGCACTCACGTAATTGGAAACATTTTGCAGGACGAAAAAATTCCCGGCGTTCATCTCGCCTTTGGTCATCCTTATGCCGAGCACACCGGCGCCGATTGGATTTCAAAAACGCATATCGATTGTGTGGGGCGCGATTTCGACATCTGGTTCGACGGTGAACCAGTGATGCGCGGCGGGAAGTTTTTGGTATAGTGCTCGCGTGATCGCCGACGTCCGCGAACGGCTCGACCGCGTCCCATTTGTACCGTTTTTGATCCGGACTTCGGATGGACACGAATATTCTGTTCCGACCGAAGACCATGTCCATATTTCTCTACGGGGTAATCGAGTGGTTGTCTTCACAGATGAAGGTGCCGCCGCGATTCTCGGCCCATAAACATCAATAGCGTGATCGAGCAGCCCAACGGGGCTTAACCTCACAGCCGATCGCTAAAGTGCGATCGAGACCGCACTTGCTGGTCAATTAGTAGAATTCGCAATGCTCTAAATGACGAAGGAGCAGCCGTGACGCTTTTGCATTATTCGGATTTCGTCATTCCTTCGTCATTAGACATTCGTCCTTCGTCATTCTGAAAGGCCATGCATCCCGAACTTCGCGCACGCTTCAACTGCGACTTCAGCACCGAAAAGTATGCGGCGCTCCTGCGTTGCGTGAATGAAACCGAGAAATGGCCGGCCGATTTCCGAATTTCGGAAACACCGATCTTTTTGACGCGTGAATTTTGCGATGAAGTGGCAGGCGCGGCTAACGAGATTGTGGCAAAAACGCGCACACCGGAATTCGCCCGCCACGCCGGCAGCGCTATTCCGTTCGGGCTGGAGGTGCCGAATGAAGCCGCGCATCCGAACTTTCTGGTGGTGGATTTCGGAATTTGCATCGCAGACGGTCGTTTGGCGCCGCGGTTGATCGAATTGCAGGCGTTTCCCAGTCTGTTCGGTTTCCAATTGCTCCTCCTCGGCTGCATGCGCAAAGCGTATCCGGCGATCCCGCGACTCTGGACCTCATCCTTCGGCGGGATGCAGGATGAGGACTATCTTAAAATCCTGCGCAGAACCATTCTCGGCGACTCCCGGCCGGAAAATGTCGTCTTGCTTGAGATCGAACCTGAGAAACAGAAGACACGGGTAGACTTCGCCTGCACCGAGTCGCTTGTCGGTATTCCGGCGGTTTCGCTCACCGATATTACAAAACATGGGCAGCGATTGTTCTATCATCGCGCGGGAGGCGAAGTGCGGATTGAACGCATCTACAATCGCGTGATTTTTGATGAGCTGCTGAGACGATCGGATTTGAACCTGCCATTCAGCTTTCAAGAAAAGCTCGACGTAGTTTGGGTGGGTCATCCAAACTGGTATTTCCGGATCAGCAAACATTCGTTGCCGTTCCTCAGAACCGCCCATACCGCGCGGGCATTTTTTGCCGATGAATTTCCGGCTGCCGAATCGGCCGGCGATTTCGTTCTGAAGCCGCTCTACTCCTTTGCCGGCTTAGGTGTCGATATGGAACCTACTCGGGAAAAGCTCGGGGCGTTGGCAAATCCGCACGAGTGGATTCTCCAACAGAAAGTTCAATACGCGGAATTTGTGCCGACTCCGGAGGGCCCGAAGTCGAAGGCGGAGATCCGGATGATGTTTGTCTGGCCCGATAACGAACCCGACCCAATTCTCGTTAACAATCTGGTGCGAATGAGCCAGGGCAAAATGATGGGAGTCGATTTCAACAAAGATAAGACCTGGGTCGGATCGAGCATCGCACTACACGAGCGGGGGAGTTAAATATATTATGAAACAAGAAAATCCATGGATTCAGATTTGCCCTGGGATCAAACGCCGCACGCACGCGCACGGTCGCACCATGTATCAGATGATTGCACAGCTCGATGCCGGCAGCCTCATGCCTGAGCACCAGCATTCACAGGAACAGATTGTGCATATCCTGTCCGGACGAATGCGGCTGATTGTGGAAGGAACATCCCATGAACTTACCACCGGCGATTCGTTTTACCTGGCGAGCAACGTGCCGCACGGCGTCGAAACAGTCGAGGATACGCGCGTTCTCGATACTTTTAGTCCGCCGCGTGACGACTATCTGGCGGCAGACGAGAAGGAACGGGGTTCTGAAAAAGTGAAAAAATTAAACAGTTAAATCGTTAAAATGGAATAGCGCCTTTTAACGTTGTAACCCCTTTAACTTCTTAACCTGTCCGCCTGCGCTCAACAATGGCCGCCGTCTCAGCGGATGTCCGTACCGGCACGATTTTGAATTCCATCAGGTCGTCCCAGTTTTCTGTCCACCGCTGGAAGAGCGTGGCGTTTTCGGCTTCCATGAGTTGATAGCAGACTTTCATATCCGTATCGATCCAGCTCGAGACGTAGTTAAGACCTTCCGGCATCATCCGGCCTTTCTCGCGAAACCGGCGATAGATCTCCAGCACAGCCGCGTCTTTAAAATGTTCCACCACCATGTAAAGCATCGCTTCGACCTTACGGTCATCCCGAGCGCAGTCGAGGGATCCCGCGATGAAATCGTAAAGGTAACGCAACGGGATCCTTCGACTTCGCTCAGGATGACGAATCGCGAAGCTCCGCGTTTGTTTCAGTAAAGGCATTAACGGCGAACTCCAAGTCTTCGCGGGAATGTGCCGCGCTCACCTGGGTCCTGACCCGTGCCGTCCCATGTGGCACGACCGGGTAGAAGAAGCCGATGACGTAAACGCCTTTCTCCAGCATACTGGCGGCAAACTTTTGCGACTTCGCGGCATCGCCGATCATAATTGGGACGATTGGATGAACTCCAGGTTTGATATTGAGTCCACGTTCCGTTAGGGCGGTGCGAAAGTATTTCGTGTTCGCTTCGAGTTTGTCGCGTAACTCAGTCGAACCAGTCAGAAGTTCAAGGGCTTTAAGCGTCGCGGCAACAATATGTGGCGCGACGCTGTTAGAGAAAAGATATGGGCGCGATCGTTGCCTCAATAGCTCAACAATGTGTTGCCGTGCGCAGGTAAATCCACCACTCGCGCCACCAAGGGCTTTCCCCAATGTGCCAGTGATGATGTCGATTCTGCCCATGACATCTCGATATTCATGCGTGCCGCGTCCTGTCTTGCCCAGAAAACCGGTCGCGTGCGCATCATCAATCATCACCAACGCGCCGTATTTGTCGGCCAGATCGCAGATAGACTTTAGCTCAGCGATTGTTCCGTCCATCGAGAAACAACCATCGGTCGCAATCAGTTTGACCTTGGCGTTGCTCGCCTCGCGCAGCTTCGCTTCCAGATCGGCCATGTCGTTATGCTTGTAACGAAAGCGCTGGGCTTTGCAGAGCCGGATGCCGTCTATGATTGAGGCGTGATTTAGTTCGTCGGAAACCACCGCATCCTTGTCGGTTAACAGGGTCTCGAATAGCCCGCCGTTGGCATCGAAGGCACTGGGATAAAGAATGGTTTCCTCGGTCCCGAGAAATTTTGTCAGCGCGTTTTCCAGTTCCTTGTGGATGTCCTGTGTCCCGCAAATGAAACGCACACTCGCCATGCCGAAGCCGTGAGTATCGAGTGCTTCCTTGGCCGCGGCGATGAGCGCCGGGTGATCGGCCAGCCCAAGGTAATTGTTCGCGCATAAATTAAGAACGCGCTTGCCTCCGGAGACAGTAATGTGTGCATCCTGCGGCGTGGTGATAATCCGCTCGGTTTTGTAAAGGCCCTGCGCTTTGATTTCACCAAGCGTTTTCGTGAGTTGCTGATCAAATTCGGCGAGCATGCGGCAATCTTGCGCGAACCTGGCGGAGTGCAAAGCCGGTGCACCTTGGTTTGTAAACGGAAATTTCGGTTGCGCAGCTTGTGAATAATCTGTTAATAACTGCGCCCATCCTTGAAACACGCCCGGATTCTCCTTGTTATCGCAGTCGCGGGAATCAGCGCGATTCTTCTCTCTTCCTGCGGCACGACTGGTGTGCGTCCGCTTCCGGCCTACGAGGCCCCGCTCGCAAGGTCAGCTTTCCAAACTGTGCGCACGACCGCCTACACCCATACCGAATCGGATCATCTTCAGTTCACAAATCACAACGCGCTTGGGGGCGAATTGCAGGCTGCCGGACCTCCGATTCACCGCGCTGAAAACACTCGTTTGCCCTTAGAGATTGAAGACAACTACAGGGTCGCTTCCTATACGCCGGCGCCGCAGCCGTTCTCGATGAATGATGACGAACCAAAACCGGCGATGCGCAAGCCAACCCGCGGCACGACCACCACAACTACGACAACTACACGGACGGTGAAAGTCGTGCGAGCCAAACGGGTGGTGGTGAAGACGAGAGCGCAGCCTCCGAAGATCGGAAGCGCAGCCGCAGACTGGTCGCGCTGGCCGATGGGCACGACTTTCCGATTGCTTTCAACCGGCCAGATCTATCACGTCGACGACTACGGCTGGGCCCTGGCCGGACGCAACACCATCGACCTCTATATGGCGACTCAGGTGGAGATGAACGCGTGGGGTGCGCGGGAAGAACCGATTGAGATTCTGAAGTGGGGCGATGTAGAAGAAAGTTTGCACTTTTTGGAGCGACATCAGGATTACAAACACATCCGCCGCATGGTGCTCGAGCTTCAAGGAAACGAAGAGGCCGCGGCACAATTGCAGTAGTTCGTCCTAATTAAAGTGAATGCGTTACCTCGGGACGACCTGTAGTAGCAGGCGTGTCGCCTGCAACCATCAAACAAATCCAGCCGACACGGCTGCCTCTACAGAACAGAAGGACCCCTAAGCTAGGTAGTCTCGCTCCAATCCAGCACGATCTTTCCAGAGTTGCCGGACTTGGCGAGCTCGATCGCTTCTTTGAATTGTTGAAATGGAAAGCGATGGGTAATGACAGGCGAAATATCTACCCCGCTCTGGATCAGCGAGGTCATTTTGTACCAGGTTTCGAACATTTCGCGTCCATAAATCCCTTGCAGAGTCAGACTGTGGAAGACGACGACATTCCAATCGATCGACGCGGTTGATGGCATGATTCCGAGGAGCGCGATTTTGCCGCCGTAAAACATGTTTGGCAAAATGTCGGTGAAAGCCTTGGGGTTACCCGACATCTCCAGGCAAACATCGAAACCTTCCTTCATTCCGAGTTGCTTCATCGCATCGGCCAATTTTTCCGTGCCCACATCGAGCGCCAGTGTCGCGCCCATTTTGCGGGCGAGATCAAGACGATAGGGGTTCACGTCGGTGATGACGACGTGGCGGGCGCCAGCATGCCGGCAAATTGGAATGGCCATGCAACCGATCGGTCCCGCGCCGGTGATAAGGACGTCCTCGCCGACGAGATCGAAGGTAAGCGCGGTATGCACGGCGTTTCCCAACGGATCGAAGCAGGAAAGGACATCGAGCGAAATGGAAGGATCGGCATGCCATGCATTAGTCGCGGGAATGGCGACGAATTCGGCCCAGGCACCGGGACGATTAACTCCGACGCCTTGTGTGTTCGGGCAAAGGTGCCGGCGACCGGCCAGGCAGTTCCTGCAATGCCCGCAGGTGATATGACCTTCCCCGACGACGAGATCGCCTTCGGCAAACCCGCGCACATTTGTTCCCACCGACGCGATTTTTCCGACAAATTCGTGGCCGATTGTCATTGGCACGGGAATGGTCTTCTGCGCCCAATCATCCCAGTTATAAATGTGAATATCAGTGCCGCAGATTGAGGCTTTCTTCGTTCGGATCAGCACGTCGTCCGGGCCGAGTTCAGGCACCGGGACTTCTTCGAGCCACAAGCCCGGTTCCGCTTTGGCTTTCACGATCGCAGGCATCATTTTTTGCATCGCGAGTTAAACCTAGGCGAAATCAGGAAATGAGGAAAACAGGAATCGATGAAAGTCGTCATGCCATTGTGGAATGTCTGTGGACAACTTCCCTCATCATTCCGATGATGACGTTCCATGCCCGCAACGGCTGAGACGCAAGAAATTGAAAAGAAACCGGCCACGCCGCGCGCCGTTTTCATTCTGCGATTCGCCAGCACGGTCGTCCTCTGGACGGTTGCGTTGCTGATTGCGTTTTCTGGATTCGAGCTCGCGTTTTGGGGCTTGATCAGCGCGTTCGGTTTGATCTCGCTCTGGGAATTCTACGGCATGCTCGACCAGCGCGGGCTGCGCAATTTCAAAGTCACGGCCATGATCTGCGGCGTGGCCATGCTCTGCGGCAGTTTTTATTATTTCTCGCATTTTGGACTGGCAAATTCCTATGAGTTCGAGACGGCAGTACTGCTGCTGTTTTTACTGACCGTGATCACGCGCCAGATGTTTGCGCGTTTACGCGAGGACGAACCGCTGCAAGCGATGGCCTACACCCTCTTTGGCCTGCTCTACGTGCTCTGGCTCTTCAATTTCATGACCAAAATTCTTTATGTCGTGCCGCGATCGGAGACAGGTGCGATCATGGGACAATTTTATTGCCTTTATTTAATCGCGATCACGAAGTTCAGCGACATGGGTGCGTACCTTACCGGCAGCATCATCGGCCGGCATCCACTTATTCCGCACATTAGCCCAAAGAAAACGTGGGAAGGATTTTTTGGTGCGATGGGGTTTTCGCTGCTGGCGAGTCTGCTTCTTTTCAAACTAATGCCTGGGCATCTCTCCTGCTTGGTTTCGCGGCGGTGATCGGCGATCTGGCGGAATCGATCGTCAAGCGCAGCACTGGGGTGAAGGATTCCGGAAGATTGTTACCCGGCATTGGTGGAGCACTCGACCTGGTCGACAGTTTGCTGTTCACCGCACCGCTGTTGTTTTTCTATCTGCGATTGGTGGTGCGAGTTCCGTAAGAACGATGAGGCGTGAACGCGTATGTGCTGGGGAGCGCAGGCAGCCTGCCTGCATCCGCCGGCTGCCAGCCGGCGGAATGATCACAACGTATCGACAGAGAACAACTTTTCGCGGCAAGCTGCCGCGAACGACAGGCTGGCAGCCTGTGCTCCCCAGATGAAACGTAAGCGGCTCGTCGTTCTCGGCGCGACCGGCTCCATCGGGGAAAGCGCTGCGAAAGTTGCGCGCGACATTCCGGAGCGCGTGGAAATTGTCGGCATCGCGGCGAACTCCAAGGCGCGCGAGCTCGCGGCACAAGCGAATGAATTGCGGCCGCCCGCAGTTTGCATCGTCGATCAGACAAAACTCAGCGAGCTGCGCGCGAACCTAAAATATCAGCCGGAGATTTTTTCTGGTGAAACGGGGCTGCGTGAGATCGCATCGGCAGTGGCGAGCGACATGGTTTTGGTCGCAATTGTCGGGACCGGTGGTTTGCGTCCAGCGCTGGCTGCGATCGAAGCGGGGAAAGATCTGGCCGTTGCCAGCAAGGAGATTTTGGTGATGGCGGGTGAGATTGTGATGCGGGAAGCGCGCGAAAGAGGAGTGCACGTGCTGCCGGTTGATAGCGAGCACAACGCGATTTTTCAGTGTCTTCAAAGTGGGAGGGGCCTTAGTGCCGCGAACAGTCGCGGCGCTGAGGCCGCTCCCACATTTCAGCCGGCGGATGTCCGCCGAATCATCCTTACCGCGTCGGGAGGGCCGTTTCGGGAAACACCAGCGGAGAAGTTCTCGGAAACTACGGTGGAACAAGCGCTGAAACATCCGACTTGGAACATGGGGCCGAAGATCACGATCGATTCGGCCACCCTATTTAATAAGGGACTGGAAATGATTGAGGCGCATTGGTTATTTGGAGTGGGAATGGCGCAGGTAGAAGTAGTGATCCATCCGGAAAGCATTGTGCATTCGATGGTCGAATTCGCCGATGGATCGGTGCTCGCGCAATTGTCGCACTCCAATATGTGTTTCCCGATTCAATACGCCATCACCTGGCCAGACCGCGTGCCAAATTCGCTGCCGCCGCTCGATTTTGGAAAACTGGCTGAGCTGAAGTTTGCGCGGCCGCGTTACGAGGATTTCCCCGCGCTCGGCCTGGCCCGGCGCGCAGGGGAAACCGGCGGGACACTTCCCGCTGTTTTGAACGCGGCCAATGAAATAGCGGTCTCTGCTTTTCTCGAAAAACGGATGAATTTTCCCCGAATCTGGCAAACGGTTGAGGAAGTGATGAACGCGCACGAGTCCGTTGCGCATCCCGATCTCGATGAGATATTGCGGGCCGACCAATGGGCGCGCGCGGAAGCCGGAAGGCGCGTTTGAAGCGTTGAATCGTTAAAACGTTGCATCGGAAGCTCATGCACCAAACTCGAATTACCATTCAGGAATCACCATTCCTGTTTCCAACATGATCCTCCACATCGCACGCGTCATCCTCATCGTTTTCGAGGTCCTGGCTCTTTTCAATCTGCTCATCATCGTGCACGAGCTTGGCCATTTTTTGGCCGCGCGCTGGCGCGGCCTCTACATCGAAAAATTTGGCGTCTGGTTCGGCAAACCGATCTGGAAAAAAACGATCAATGGCGTGGAATACTCGCTCGGTTCGTTGCCCTTCGGCGGATTCGTCGCATTACCGCAGCTCGCCCCCATGGATATCATCGAGGGCAAAGCGGACATCGACCGCGCGCAATTGCCAAAGATTTCAGCGTTCGACAAAATCATCGTCGCCTTCGCCGGCCCGCTTTTCAGTTTCCTGCTCGCTGTCATTTTTGCGGTTTTCATCTGGATAGTGGGACGACCGGTCAGCGAATCGGAAGCGACCACGATCATCGGCTATGTCATGCCCGATGGGCCCGCCGCCCAAGCTGCTCTTAAGGCAGGCGACAAGATTCTTTCGGTGGATGGACACCCGGTCACTCGTTTCGGTGGCATGAGCGAAGACTCAATCAGTTGGCGCATTGTCCGCAGTGAAGGCGAAGCCATTCCGATCACTGTCGCGCGAAACGTGGATGGAAAGACGCGTGTAATTACAGTGGAAGCAAAAGCGATAATCCCGCAAACGCACGCGTGGTGGAAGCGGAAGGGGCTACGCCAGATCGAAATTCTTCCGGCCGAAACTCCCTTGGTCGCGCGGGTCTTACCGGACAGCCCTGCGGCGAAGGCGGGAATACAAGCGAACGATCTGATCGTCGGGATCAATGGCAAACCACTTTATGACATTAACGGGATTGATGATTTTTTGCGGGAAAATCCGTCCACACCTATTCAGTTAAACCTGAAGCGGAATGGCACGGATGTGACAGTGTCGTTTGAGCCGGGTCCGCTTGTCGTTGGGGAGGTGTCAAAGGATAGTCCCGCGGCGCGAGCGGGTTTGCAAAAGGGAGACGTTGTTCTCGCCATCGATCAGACTCCGATGAAGAGTACCGCGGCAGCCTCAGAATACATCAGGCATCATGGCAGTCAGCCGGTAATTTTCTCTGTTCTGCGCGACGGAAAGAAGTTCGACTTAAACATTACTCCGGAGGTGC
>QHPM01000194.1 GCA_003219095.1 Verrucomicrobiota bacterium | reverse complement strand
CGAGGGCCGTCGCGGAGTCGATATCGTTCTGCGTTTACATTCTCTTGGGCGTTCGAGCGAGCCCGCGCCGGTGACGGCGACAACGACTGCCGGAGAAGCTCCATTGCCAGCTGGGGAAAACGCGCCCCCTGCTGCCACTGGCATGGCTACCGCTGCCCCAGTCGTGACACCGGCAACACCGTCGCTGCCCCCTGTGAATCCGGCTGAAGCGCGTATTACTTTAACCTTAAACCAAATCCCGTTAGGAGAGGCGTTACGTTACATCGCCAGCCAAGCCGGCTTGAAAGTAAAGGTCGAGCCATATGCCGTTCTGATTCTTCCCTTGAGCGAGCAGAGCAATGAGCTAACGACAAAGGAATATCGTGTTCCACCCGGTTTTATTACCACAAATGTAAACGTCGGCGTGTCTGCTTTGAGTCAAGGCGCTTATAAGACGGCAACCGGGGCGGCGCCTGCCGGCACAGGTAAAGACACCCAGGAATCGACTGGCGGCCAGTTGCTGGTCAATCGCGAAGGAGCGCGCGAGTTTTTGGAAAGCCAGGGAGTTCCGTTTCCGCCCGGAGCCAGCGCCCACTTCCTGCCGCAAAGCAGCCGCTTGATCGTGCGAAACACCATCGACAATCTGGAATTGGTCGATGCGCTGGTGGAACAAGCTAACGTCGCTGGACCGAAACAGGTCGAGATTGAGTCGAAGTTTGTCGAGATTACTCAAAACAATCTTAAGGAACTAGGGTTCGACTGGCTGCTTGGCCAATTCAACATTGGGAACAACAAAGTATTCGGTGGCGGCGGGACAACCGGCACAAACCAGGGTCCTGGAGTGCCGGCTGGCTCTCCGGATTGGCCATTTGCCGCTCCGGGTCAACCGCCAGTCGGCCAGTTCCCAGTCACCGCTTCAAATCGCAGCGGGACATTTGCCATAAGTGGAAACGCAATCGACGCGCTGCTTATGGGGACAACCGGCGTTGGTGCAGTAGCGCCGGGAATCTTTGGTCTTTCGGGGGTATTCACCGATCCGCAGTTCCAGGTTGTCATTCGCGCCTTGAATCAAAAGAAAGGAATTGACTTGTTGTCGGCACCGCGTGTTACGACCAAGAGTGGCCAGCGCGCGGTGATAGAAATCGTGCGTGAATTCCGTTATCCGACCCAGTTCCAGCCGCCGCAAATTCCGCAAACGGTCGGAAATACCGGTAGCAACCTCACTACCGGCAGCACGCAATCCGTTCCGATTACGCCGACTACTCCAACTGCCTTTGAGACCCGTAATACTGGCGTGACGCTGGAGGTAGAGCCCGTCGTCGGACCAGACGGCACAACTATCGATCTGAATCTGGTTCCGCAGGTAGTGGAATTTGAGGGATTCATTAATTACGGCAGCCCCATCTTTGCCTCGTCCTCCTCCTTTTTCAATACTCTCACAGGCGGTATAGTTACGTCACCGCCATCGCTTCTTACGGCGAACGTGATCAACCAGCCGATCTTTAGTACTCGGAAGGTGACTACGAGTGTGAGTGTCTATGACGGTTCAACCGTCGTTTTGGGCGGTCTGATGCGCGAAGACGTCCAAAAAACAGAGGACCGCACCCCGATTATTGGCGATATTCCTATCGTCGGCCGGCTCTTCCGAACCAACGCCGAGCAACACATTAAACGGAATCTGGTGATCTTCGTCACCGCCAGACTCGTTACTCCTTCGGGCGCTCCGCTTAACCCCAATGAGGAGGAGGAAGAGCTAGCGCAACCGCCCCAGTTGCCCGAAGTACCGATGTATAAAAAATAGCTCCCGCACTGAACGAGTCGGCACCCGGGATGCAGAGCTTTTTCCGCTGCAAACTGATTTACTCTTGCCTTCATTGGTAAGACCCGAGAGACTCTGGTTTTTTGAAAACACCCCTTACCCTCTGCCTTTGTGTCGTCGCGTCCTTGGCGTTTGCTGCGCCCAATCCGAGTAATCTCGGTCTGGGTTTGCGTCAGCTGGTTGATTCCTACAAGCGGGATCGGGCCTTAGCGCAGGCCAAAGCCGCAACCAGCCGCACCATCCAGATGGATTCGCAGGATCGTGTCCTGGTCAACCTGCATCTTGACGGAAAGGCTCCGATCAACGTGGTGGCTGCAGCGTTGACGCGAGCGGGCGCAGAAATTTTGGCCGTCGATCCGAACTGGCGACACGGGGTGATCTCCGCGCGGCTTCCCCTGCCGCAGGCGGAAGCGATTGGAGCCACCGTTGGCGTGCAGAGTGTGATGCTGGCGCATCGGCCGATTCATCGCATAGGAAAGGTTACGGCGGAGAGCAGCGTGGTTGAACATGCTAAACAGGCAAATACCGCCGGCGTCCTCAGCAACAACGGGTTTCTCGGCCGCAACATTAGCGTCGGTATTATTTCCGATTCCTACGATACGGCGCAGGGAGTACCGCGAGCGAGTGTAGGGGTTGCGGCCGGTGAGTTGCCAGGGCCAGGCAACCCCGACGGCTACAACCAGACAGTAGTTAATCTGGAAGATGACTTCAGCGGCGGCAGCACCGATGAAGGGCGAGGTATGGCGGAAATCATCCATGATATCGCACCGGCTGCGAAAATCTGCTTTCACACCTCGGGCATTTCGCAGTCGATCATGGCTCTAGGCATTCGCAAGCTGCGATCAAACTCGAATGCTCTTTGCGACGTCATCGTTGACGATATCTTCTTTCCGGATGAACCCTTTTTCTCGGATGGTCAAATAGCACTGGCAGTCGAAGACGTTGCAAGCGGAACTACCTTGCCGGGAAAGAAAGTTGCCTATTTCTCTGCCGCCGGAAATAGCGGAAACAATGGCTATTCATCAGGCTTGCATTTGCTCACTGGAGCGCAAGGCCAGCAGGCTAATAACGCAGCTGGTGCAAACAAGCTCGATTTGTCCCAGGTTGATCCATCTTTGTACACGGGTGGCTTTCATAACGTTGGCTCAAATCCAAGCCCTGCTATCGCGATACCAATCACCACGGATAGTGTGATTCCGCCGCTGATCGTATTTCAGTGGGACGACCCGTTTGATGCGGGGGCCGTAACAACAGATTACAACCTGCTCGTTTTCGACTCAGATGGTAACTATGTCGATTTCCTCAGTGGGACCGACGACAATTTCTCAACCGACGAACCCATTGAGTTGGTTGAGCTTGATGCAGAGGCAAAATATTTTCTGGTCATTGCGTTGGCTGGGACTAAACAAACCAATCCGCCAACCAATCCGCCGCCACCTCAAACTCACCTGCGTTTTATTTCGGTCAACGATGCGTCTTTATCCGGGCCGAACATTGCAACCAACGCCATTACGACTGCGGGACATGCTACGGCGAAACATGCGAACGGCGTCGGTGCCTATGTCTATAATCTGCTTGCTCAGACGAATCCATCGTACAACCAAAATGGGCTGAATCCCCCGCCCGGGCAATACCGGCCGACGCTTGAAGACTTCACCTCCAACGGCGGAGCGCTCGCTTTTTATTTTGATCCAAGTGGCAACCGGCTAACGACTCCGGACATTCGGTTGGAACCGAAATTCTCGGCTGCAGACGGAGTAGATACGTCATTTTTCCCTCCGAATAGTACTACCGACTTCGATAACGACGGATTCCCGAATTTCTTTGGGACCAGTGCCGCCGCTCCGACCGCGGCTGGAATAGCGGCATTGTTACTGGAAGCGGCCGGCGGTCCGCAATCGCTGCCCCCGGATCAAATAACTACAACGTTGCAGCAGACCGCGGTTCCACACGATCGCGATCCATTCTTCTGCCACGCAATTGGGTCCAACGCCAACGCGACACTTCAGGTAAGCGCATCTGGAAACTCGAGCGATGACAGTGCGACAAATCCAAATTTCTTCACCGTTGCCTTTGGTGGCAGTTCAGGTCAAACGCTGAATCAACTAGTGATCGATTTAACTAATACACTGCTAGAATTCGACGAAGATCCAGCATTCGGCTTACCATTTACCATTGGTAACAATCCGCAGCATCTCGCTATCACTCATTCGCTTTCGCCGAATCATCGCGTCCTGACCTTGACGTTTACCAGCGTGCTTGTTCCTGGTGATAGTTTTTCCTTTGGCATCGACCGCGATTTCGCCGGCATCCATTCCGGCGGTAATTCAGCGGATTTGCTGGCCGGTGCACAGATGGCTTCGGGTTGGTTGATGCGCGAAATGCGATTGAATCAGTCGTTGGTCAGCCAACCAATCCCACCGGGATTCCAGTTAACCTATCGACCCGTGGATTCACCGGCACTAACGACAACGTCCTAATTGGTGGGTTCCTTAGCAGCGGCAGCAACGCCAAAACTCTGATTCTTCGCGCATTGGGCCCGTCCTTGGCGGCGTTTAAAGTTGTCAATCCATTGTCCGATCCGACCTTGGGACTGTTTGACGCAAACGGAACCCAGATCGCATTCGATGACAACTGGCAGACCAATTCCGGGCAGGCGGCGCAAATTCAATCTCACCATCTTGCCCCGAAAGATCCGCGCGAAAGTGCATTGTTTGAAACATTGAGTCCGGGCAGGTACACCGCAATTGTCCGAGGCAAAAATAATAGCGCCGGCACCAGCCTGGTCGAAATCTACGACCTTGATTCGCAACCGGCCGCGACTGAGTTCACCAATATTTCGTCTCGCGGAAATGTATCGAGCGGCGACAACGTTTTGATCGGCGGATTTATTGTTGGCGCAAACTCGTCTGCGGACATGGTCGTACGGGGTATAGGCCCTTCCCTGGCGTCAATGAATGTCCCCGATCCGCTGTCGGACCCAATGTTGACCCTGCATGATCGCAACGGTAATATGGTTGCTTCGAATGATAATTGGCAGCAAGATTCCGCACAAGCGGCTGAAATTCAGCAAGCCGGTCTTGCCCCAGCCAATGCCCTCGAAAGTGCCATTGCCGTCACCCTCGCGCCCGGCGCTTACACCGCGATCTTAAGCGGGGCCAACGGAACAACTGGAAATGGCCTTGTGGAAGTTTACCACATTCATTGATCATCACTTTTGGGATTGACGTAGTTCAAGCATTTTTGATAAAAGCAAATCCAATGAAAGCTCTCTTTGCCTGTCTCCTTTGTCTTGTTTTCGCGAGCTCTCAGAGCTACGCGATTAGTGGCGGACCATTTCAAGGACCGGGCCGGATTTCGGTAACCGGCACATATAGTGGCGTAATGTTACCAAGTAAGACCTTTTCGCCCGGTGCCAATTCAATTGCCTTATTTACAATGAATATCCCTTCTACCGGACTGGCTTCCGGCACGGTAGTAATTTTCGGCGCAGGGTTGACTTTCACTGGCGATATCCAAGCAAGTGCCGACCCCGATTCCGCAAAAGTCACCGGCGAAATCGATGCAACCAGTACTGTCACAGTAGGGTCCCAAGGCGCAGTCGAGGTTGCCGTCGGAAGCATGAATGCGACAATAAAACTCGGCAAAACGCTGTTTACCATAAGGATGAAAGGAGTTCGGAAGGAAAACCATCCGGACGCTGGAGCAGATATCCAGTTTTCGCGAGCTGCGAACACACCGTTTGATGAAATTATTTACGACATAAACGGCTTCAAACAGTCCTCATAGCCCTTGCCAGTTTGGCGGCGATCAAACTACAAATTCTAAAAGTGTGCGACCGCGCGCTGGCTTTACTGTCATGGAGATGGTGACTGTCGTCGCAATCATCGCAATTCTCGCCGTTCTCCTGATTCCAATAATCGAAAAGTTGCGGGCACGCGCCCAGCGCGTCCAATGTATGGCGAACCTACGCAATCTGCATATTGCCGCCGCGCAGTATGTGCAGGACAACAATTACTGGCCTCAGATTCAATCCAGTTCCGATGAAGATGATACCGCCTACGCTCAGGAATGGATCGCAGCCCTCGCGCCCTACCAGCTGCAGAAGAAAAGCTGGATTTGCCCTACTCTCCAAAATGTTCTCGGCAATCCTGATTATAATTCGACTGGAAACGAGCGTGTCG
>QHPM01000193.1 GCA_003219095.1 Verrucomicrobiota bacterium | reverse complement strand
CTGGCGAAAAGCGAAGGGGTCAGCGCGACGCAAAGCAACGTTGTAGCCGCGGTCGCTGGCCGCGGAATAGGCACGGTAATCCTTTTCATGTTGCGAGTTAAACACTCGACGCGCCAAAAACCGACGATGAATTTTTCGTGGCGCAGGCATCCTGGCTATGGAGCCAACCCCGAAAGCATTCGGGGTTGATTGCCTGACACAAATCACTTCGTCCCGGTGGCGAACACGGTCTGAAAATTTGGGCTCTGTTTTTCCCGTGCGACTACACGGACATCGATGCTTTTGAAGCCGGCGTTTTCCAGAAATTGGTGCAATTGCACTTCGCTGAAACCGAGCCAGTGATCGGCGTAAAGCTCGCGCGCCCGCTCGAAGGAATGGTTCAACAAATCGAGAATGACGATACGTCCATTCCTTCTCAAGATTGAATACGCGCTCTTGATCGCTCGTTCCGGCCGCGCGGCGTGATGCAAAGCCTGACTAAAGATCGCCAGATCGACGCTGTTCCTGGCAATAGGCGGTTCCTGCATGTCGCCGAGGCGATACTCGATGTTGCGGAAGCCATGTTTCTTTGCCAACTGCGACGCGAACTCGACCATCTTTGGTGAATTATCGACCGCGATGACTTTGCGCGCGTTTTTCGCGAGCAACTGTGCCAGTGTGCCTTCGCCTGCCCCCAGATCCGCCACAGTTAGCGGCGGCAACAATGTGATCAAAACATGCGCGAGGGCTTCCCAGGAACGTCCCGGGACATAACTCCGTCCAAACTTGCCCGCCAACTCATCGAAATATTCGCGCGCTTTGTCCTGGCGCTTGCGCAAAGCCAGCTTCAGCGCCGTGCGGTCGCGGGCCGTTTCTGGAATTTCGCGGGCCACGGTTTGCACCAATTCCTGCACCCGGCCGCGTGCGCCGTTGCCCGAAAAACTTTTCAAGCCGTAGTACACATTCTTGCCAGCCCGCCGATCGATGACCGCGCCGGCCCGTTTTAGCTGCGCCAGATGACTGGAAATGCGCGATTGGCCCATCCCGAGAATTTCCTGTAGCTCGGCCACCGAAAGCTCTTCCTGCTCGAGGAGGAGAAGCAGGCGCAGGCGGGTCGGATCGGCGATCAGACGCAGGAAATTAATCGTTGACGGCATCGTGCAAAAGAACGATATATCTACGTATCATGATTGGTCAATATGTCTATCGACATAGTGATTTGTTAAAAAAGTTAAATCGTTACAAGGGTGAGCGCGAGGTGGCGCTTTGCCACGCTGCGATTTAACTATTTAACGATGTAACCCTTTTAACTCCTTTAATTATTAAGCTATGTCTCGCCGTTACATTTTTTCCTCGGAGTCCGTTACTGAAGGCCACCCCGACAAAGTTTGCGATACAATCAGCGACTACATCCTCGATGCCTGTCTCGAACAGGATCCCCTTAGCCGCGTTGCTTGCGAAACGCTGGCCAAAGGCAATCTGGTAGTATTGGCCGGTGAGATCACGAGCAACGCCCGGTTCGATTTCACCGAACAAGTACGCAACGCTGTGCGTAGCATTGGCTATGTAAATGGCGATTGCATTTTTCACGCCGATACCTGCCGCGTCGTTTGCGAGATGACCGAGCAATCACGCGATATCAAGCAGGGCGTCGATGAGGCCGCGGCCGAAGGCAAAGGCACGGCCGAGCAAGGCGCGGGCGATCAGGGGCTGATGTTTGGATTTGCCTGCAACGAAACCCCGGAACTAATGCCCGCTCCTATTTCCTTCGCTCACAAGCTCGGCCGCGAGCTGACGCGATTGCGCAAGAAAGGCGAGATTCCCTGGCTCCGGCCCGACGCCAAAACGCAAGTCTCGATTGAATACCATGGCCACAAGCCGGTGCGCGCTTCGGCCATAGTCGTTTCCACGCAGCACGCCGCGGACGTTAAACAAAAAGAAATTCGAGAGACCCTGATTGAGCTACTGATCAAAAAAGTAATTCCCGGGGAGTGGCTCGATGAAAAGACGACTTACTTAATTAATCCGACCGGTCGTTTTGTCGTCGGGGGCCCGGAAGGCGATGCCGGCATCACCGGTCGCAAGATTATCGTCGATAGCTATGGTGGAATGGGGCGGCACGGCGGCGGCGCGTGTTGGGGAAAGGATCCGAGCAAGGTCGATCGCAGCGCCGCTTACATGGGCCGATGGGTGGCGAAAAATGTTGTCGCATCAGGACTAGCCGACCGGTGCGAGGTGCAGTTTGCCTACGCTATTGGTCATCCAGAACCCGTTAGTGTTAGCATCGACACATTCTGCACTGGCAAGGTGGGTGACGAAAAGTTGGAACGCGCGGTTTGTGAAGTCTTCAACTTCAAGCCGGCCGAGATTATCAAACAGCTCAATTTACTGCGCCCGATCTATCGAAAAACCACTAACTACGGACACTTTGGTCGCGTCGACGATCTGGATGCCATTACCTGGGAACGGACGGATAAAGCTACTGCGCTGCGGAAAGCGGCTGAATAGTTTCAGGGTTCAGAATTGATTCCTTAAAGCTTATGCCGACAGAAACAAAGAGCGAGCGAAAACAAGATTACAAAGTCGCAGATGTAAGTCTGGCGGACTTTGGAAGGAAAGAAATCAGCATCGCAGAAAAGGAAATGCCCGGTCTAATGGCGATCCGGGAAAAATACGCGCCGAGCAAACCGCTGGCTGGCGTCCGCGTCACCGGGTCACTGCACATGACCGTGCAAACCGCGGTCTTGATCGAAACGCTGGGCGATCTGGGCGCGAGCGTGCGCTGGGCGTCATGCAATATTTTTTCGACGCAAGATCACGCCGCTGCCGCGATCGCGAAATCCGGCGTCTCAGTTTTCGCATGGAAGGGCGAATCACTTGCAGATTACTGGTGGTGTACCTACCGCGCGCTCTCGCATCCTGACGGCAAAGGCCCTCAACTCGTGGTCGACGATGGTGGCGACGCAACTCTGCTCATTCACAAGGGCTACGAACTAGAGGAAGGCAGTGATTGGGCGAAAACTAAATCATCCAACCGGGAAGAGCAGGTGATAAAGGATTTGCTGCTTGAGGTTCAGCGGGAAAATCCGTTTCGCTGGCATGAGATCGTCAAGGAATGGCGCGGTGTTTCGGAGGAGACGACCACCGGGGTGCATCGACTTTACAAAATGCATCAGGAAAACCGGCTGCTCGTTCCCGCGATCAACGTCAATGATTCGGTCACCAAATCGAAGTTCGATAATCTTTATGGCTGCCGGCATTCACTGGTGGATGGATTAAACCGTGCACTCGATGTCATGATTGCCGGCAAAGTCGCGGTAGTTTGTGGCTATGGCGATGTCGGGAAAGGTTGTGCGCAATCACTGCGCGGCCAGGGCGCGCGTGTCATCATCACCGAAATCGACCCGATCAATGCCCTTCAAGCCGCGATGGAAGGTTACGAAGTAACTACCATTGAAGAGACGCTTGGTCGCGGCGACATCTACATCGCTGCTACTGGGAACCTCGATGTGATCAAGCTCGAACACATCGAGCGGATGAAAGATCAGGCCATCGTGGCGAACATCGGCCATTTTGATAATGAAGTTCAGGTCGACGCTTTGAATTCGGCCAAGGGTGTCAAGCGCACCAACATCAAGCCGCAGGTGGATAAGTATAGTTTCCCCGATGGCCATGAAATATTTCTGCTGGCTGAAGGTCGCCTGGTGAACCTTGGCTGTGCTACTGGTCACCCGAGTTTTGTGATGTCGAATTCGTTTTCCAATCAGGTCCTGGCGCAACTCGATCTTTGGAAGAACCGCGATGTCTACAAGGTAGGTGTTTACGTTTTAAGCAAGAAGCTGGACGAAGAAGTAGCTCGCCTCCATCTCAACAAAATCGGCGTTAAGTTAACGAAA
>QHPM01000104.1 GCA_003219095.1 Verrucomicrobiota bacterium | reverse complement strand
CGGACAGGCCGAGGTTCCGCGACACGTCATTCTGGCGTCGGGCGACGTTGTAAAACTAACGTTCTCTTCTGCGCCGGAGCTCAATCAGGCTCAAAAAGTCCGCGTGGATGGCAAACTAAGTTTGCCGCTGGTTGGTGAGGTGGATGCCGCTGGCAAGACAGTTGGGCAACTACAAGGCGAGTTAATCCAGCTTTATAAATCGCAGCTCAAGACTCCGGAAGTGACCGTAAGTTTGGAGACGAGCTTAACGACCGTTACAGTCTCAGGAGCGGTGAATAAGCCGGGCAAGATTGCTTTTGAAAGGCCGACCACGGTATTTCAAGCGATCATGGACGCCGGTGGACCGAGCGAGTTTGGAACACTGAAACGCGTGCGTCTCGTTCGCACGGTGAATGGTATCACAAGAAGTCAGGTAATGAACGTTCGCGAAGCGTTAGTCGGCCAGGGGACGAAACCCTTTTATGTGCGCGACGGTGATGTCATCTGGGTTCCTCAGACGACGTTCTAAGGCCTTCTAAAAGCATTAGCTGACTCAGCGGAAGGATGCGGGGTCGCGGCATCATGATGAGGGATCTCGCAACTGGAATGAGGATTGTCCAACTGGCTTCGGTTCGGAGAGGTCCGTCGCTTGCGCTCGGGATGACAGAGGCGAGGGGGCGGCTCGCAGTCAAGGAATAGCGCCGTCACGTTTACTCCCAGGCACCAAAGCGTCATCGCCCTCGACCACTCGCACATTTTAGGCTAAAATTGCCGGCATTCCCTGATCGGATCCGTTGGAAATGACTTCATTGCGCGATCTCGCAAATCATCCGCTGTGACATCAGAATCGACCTTGGCATTTATCGCTGCGGTGTTGAGTGCTGCTCTGGCCGTGGCGGCAGTTTTGCGAAATCACCGCAGCGGTGCCGCCTGGTGGTTCGCCTTTGGAATGCTCAGCCTGGCCTTGGACAGCGTCTTAACTGGATTGTGCTTATCAGTAATCGGTCTGGAAAAACTAGCCTTCTGGCAGGAATGGTCGCTGATTCTGAAAGCCTTTCTGGTCGCGATCTGGCTGGGGTTTTCGGTGACTTATTCGCGAGGTAATGCCGGCGAATCTCTCCGTCGCTGGCGGGTATTAATTGCGATCGCCTGTTTATTGCCCGTCGTCGCCTTGCTCAGGTTTCGAGGCGATCTCCTTCAGGTCTTAGTGCCTCCAAATTCGATTGACCTATGGATCAGTTTTAGTAGTGCCGGCAAACTAGTTAATGTAGCTATCCTCATCGGGACCGTTCTGGTGCTGATGAATCTCGAGCGCACGTTTCGTTCTGCGGTCGGGACAATGCAATGGCGCATTAAGTTCCTTATCCTCGGCTTGGCGGTGATTTTTGGAGCGAGGATTTATACGCGGAGCCAGGCGCTGATCTTTTCTGGTCACAACAACTCGCTAACGGAAGTTGAGGCAATCGGCTTGCTTGTCGGTTGTGTGCTTTTAGGCGTGGGTTACTTCCGCAGCGGGTTTCGTGAAATCGATGTTTATCCCTCCCGTGCAGTCCTGCAGACCTCGATCACGGTGTCGCTCGTTGGCGGTTATTTGTTCGTCATTGGCGTTCTCGCGCAAATCGTCGCGCGCTACGGGGGCGCAACGTCTTTCCAACTCCAGGCATTTCTGGTTCTGGTCGCCATCGCTTTGCTCGCGGTCTTGTTGCTCTCGGAAAAAATCCGGCAGCGAATCAGCCGTTTCGTTAGTCGCCATTTCAGCCGCCCGCAATATGATTTTCGCAGTGTCTGGACCCAGTTTACCCAATCAACATCGAGCGCGATTGATGATCCAGCATTGTGCGCGGCGTCTGCCGAACTGATTTCCGAGACCTTTAATGTTCTCTCGGTCAGCGTTTGGCTTTTTGATGAGGAAAAGGGCAAGCTCAGGCTGGAAGCCTCGACTTCGCGCGCGCGCACTACCACGGGCGACGACGCGATCGAATTTCCAGCCCTCGATCCTGGTCTAGCCAAGATGCGAAAGGCTTTCGACTTGGAAAAAATCAAGGAGGACTGGGGACGAACTTTGCGGCAGATCAGTGAAACGCAATTTAGCGAGGGCGGAAATCGTGTCGGCGTCCCCTTGCTAGCTGGAGATCGTTATCTCGGCCTGATTATTCTTGCCGACCGTGTCAATGGCGTTCCCTACACGGTAGAAGAGCTCGAGTTGATGGAGTGCATCGGAGATCAGGTGGCTTCCAGCCTGCTCAATCTTCGCCTCGCCAAAGAAATCATGCTCGGTAAAGAGCTGGAAGCGTTTCAAACCATCTCGGCCTTTTTTGTGCACGACTTAAAGAATGCTGCTTCCACCCTTAAACTGACGCTACAGAACTTACCCGTGCACTTTGATGATCCGGATTTTCGTCAGGACACACTCCGTTCGATCGGCGCCACGACCAATCGGATCAACCAGATTATCGAGCGGTTGGCGACTCTTGGAAGTAAGCTTGAGCTTCGACCTTCCGCCGTCGACTTAAAACTAGTGGTCGAGCAGGCGATTGAAAACGTAGATGGAATGCCCGGAATCGAGTTTGCCACAGAATTTGAACCTTTGCCCAAATTTATGGCTGATGGTGAACAACTTCGCAGCGTGGTCACCAATCTGCTGTTGAACGCACGCGATGCGGTGGGCGAACGCGGACGAATTGAAATCAAAATCGGTGCCCGGAATGGTTGGGCTGCACTTTCCGTATCCGATGATGGTTGCGGAATGACACCATCGTTCCTACGCGATTGCTTGTTCCGGCCATTTAAGACCACAAAAAAGAAAGGATTGGGAATCGGGATGTTTCAAAGTAAGATGATTATCGAAGCGCACCACGGTAGCATTCGAGTAAAGAGCGACGTAGGGAAGGGGACCACCTTTCAGGTTCTCCTGCCGCTTACCTCTGGCAAACAATGAATCCGGTTCTACTCCTTGTTGATGACGACGAAGCGATTCGCACCCAGATGAAATGGACGCTGAGCGCGGACTACGAGATTGTCTCCGCGGAGGACCGCGCCGGAGCGGTTGAGAACTTCAAAAAGAAAAAGCCGGCAGTTACTCTGCTGGACCTGGGATTGCCGCCGCGGCCGAGTGATCCGGACGAAGGTCTCGCGACGCTGGCGGAACTGAAAGCCGTCGATGAGATGGCAAAGGTTATCGTTATTTCCGGACAGGGAGAGAAAAAGAACGCGTTGGAAGCGGTTGCGGCCGGCGCCTACGATTTCTTATGTAAACCGGTAGATCCGGATGAGCTAAAGCTGTTGTTGAAGCGTTGCATCTACCTGGCTGATCTGGAGCGTGAGTACCGGAAAGCAAAGGAAGGTCAGCGGGCCTCCGTTTTTGAAGATATGCTGGGAACGAGTCCGCAAATCCAAGGCGTTTTTTCCTTTATTCGCAAGGTTGCAACGACGACGGCTCCGGTGCTTTTACTGGGTGAAAGTGGGACAGGCAAAGAAATGGCCGCATTGGCGATTCACCGGCGCGGCCCCCGCAAGGACGGACCGTTTGTCCCGATTAACTGCAATGCCATCCCCGAGAACCTGCTTGAGAGCGAACTATTCGGCCATGAGAAAGGTTCGTTTACCGGCGCAATCATGCAGCGAGTTGGATTGGTGGAAACAGCGAAGGGCGGCACTTTGTTCCTCGATGAAATTGGAGAATTGCCGTCCAGTATTCAGGTAAAACTGCTTCGTTTTTTGCAGGAGCAGCGTTTTCAGCGAGTAGGTGGGCGCCAGGAACTGACGAGCGATGCTCGAGTCATCGCCGCGACCCACGTCGATCTGAAAGCTGGGATTAACCAGGGATCGTTTCGCGAAGATCTCTACTTCCGGCTGGCGGTGCTGGTAATTAGTCTGCCGCCTTTGCGGGAGCGCGGGGACGATGCCATGCTTCTGGCGCAGGAGTTTCTGCAAAAGTACGCCGCCCAAAACGGCAAGGCCAACATTGTGTTTGTGCCCGAGGCTTTGCGGGCGATTAACCGCCACCCCTGGCCGGGAAATGTCCGAGAGTTGCAAAACCGGATCAAGCGTGCGGTGATCATGGCAGATAGCAGACGAATTACCGAGAAAGACCTCGAGCTATCCACCGGAATAGGTTTTTCATCTTCTACCACGTTGAAAGAAGCGCGCGAAAACGTGGAGCGGGAAATGGTTCAGCGTGCGTTGAAGCGCAATCTTGGCCGGATTAGTTCGGCGGCGGCGGAGCTGGGAATAAGCAGGCCGACCCTATATGAGCTGATGGAAAGGCTCGGTATTTCGCGGGAGTAAGCGATGGGCGATAGTCTCAAATAGTTAACAAGAAATGTATAAATCACCGATTCAAATCATCCGTTTGACCGCAATAGTGGTCCTGCTGCTGGTGACCTGTAGCTGCAGCTCTGAGATAAAAAAGTCCCGCTACCTGGCGCGCGCAGAGAGTTTTTTCAAAGCCGGTGAGTATGACCAGGCAAAGATTGAATATCTAAAGGTCTTGAGGGTTGATTCAGGGAATGCTGTTGCCTACGCTCGTTGCGGCGCGATGTGGTTGGACGAAGGCGTGCCCTTGCGTGCGGGGGCGTTCCTGGCGAGAGCGCGCGAGCTCGCGCCCAAGGATTTGGACAATCGCTACAAGCTTGCCCTGGTCTATGTCCGAGTAGGCCAGCCGAATGAGGCCTTCAAGGAAGCGACCGAGATTTTAAAGCAAGCACCCGACAACGGACCAGCTCTTGCCCTTCTGGCGGAGACATCCCTTACCCCCGAGCAAACCCAAACGGCAGAACTGGAGGAGCAGAAATTCCCCCAGCGCGACAACCCTTTCGTTGAAGTAGCTAACGCTGCGCTGGGGATTCATAAAGGAGACTTGGCCAAAGCGGAAGCGGCACTGAATCACGCACTTTCCCTCGATCCGAAATGCGCGCGGG
The DNA here is from genome assembly GCA_003219095.1 of Verrucomicrobiota bacterium. Taxonomy (GTDB): domain Bacteria; phylum Verrucomicrobiota; class Verrucomicrobiia; order Chthoniobacterales; family UBA10450; genus AV69. The sequence continues at coordinate 6,950 of QHPM01000104.1, read as the reverse complement.
CTCATATCGGGCTGGCCCAACTATCGTTAGCCAAAAAAGATAACGCGCGGGCAGAGAAAGAACTTAAAGCCGCTGCAGATCTCAGTCCTGTTCGATCGCGGGAACGATTGACTTATGCCGAATTCAAAATGCAGACAGGTGACAAGGAAGAAGCCAAAAGTTACCTTCAAGATCTTACGAAGAAGGCGCGGGATTTCATCGGGGCATGGATCCTTCAGGCGAAGCTCGCGCAATCGGACAAAAAGTACGATGAAGTAGCCGCGCTGCTGCAAAATGTTTTTAGTCGGGATCCCGATAACATCGAAGGGCAGGTGGTCCAGGCGCAAGCGCTGTTAGGCAAAGGCGATCTCAAACAGGGAACCGAGATACTTGAGCGCGCTGACAAATCATTTGCGAACAACCCGTTAATTAAATATCAGCTCGCGCTCGCCTACGTCCAGAGCGCGAATACATCTCAGGCAATGAACGAATTGGAGCAAGCGATTACGATCGCGCCCAAGTACGTCGAAGCTATTGTTCTCCTCGGCCAATTGCGCCTTCGTGCCGGCGATCCGCAATCTGTCATCGCACCGCTCGAATTAGCATTGCAGCTTAAGCCGGACGTCACCCAAATAAGAACGCTTCTGGCCGATGCTTATCAGGCAGTGGGCCGTTCGGAAGAAGCGGCTTCTCTAATTCGCGAGCAAGTGAAGAAAACACCGCAGGATTCGCAATCTTACCTGGTTCTGGGAGTTATTTTAAAGAGACAAAAGAAGAACGATGAATCGCGCAAGGCATTCGAAAAGGCGCTCGAACTTAATCCAGAAAATGTTGTCGCGGTTGATCAACTGGCGGATCTCGACCTTGAAGCCAGAGCATTTTCCGCCGTCCACCAACGGGCCAATGCACTCCTGCAGAAGAACCCGCAATCAGCCCCTGCCTATTTCATCCACGGCAGAAGCTATGTCACGGAGAAGAATTTTGCGGCAGCTGAGACCGCGCTCAAGAAGGCGATCGAGCTCGATCCAAACCTGGCCGCCGCCTACAATCTTCTCGTCGCCATCTACATAGAAGCTAACAAGCTTCCCGAGGCATTGAAGGAGCTGGAAACGGTTCTGGCGAAGAATCCGCAGTACTCTCCGGCGCTCCTGACATCTGGAATAATCTATGAACGAATGGGGGATTTTGCCAAGGCGCGCGATAGTTACGAAAAAGTCCTGGCTTTGAATCCGAACTTTGTTCCAGCAATGAATAACCTCGCCTACATTTACAGCGAGAAGCTCAACAATCTCGACCGGGCTGGTGAGCTTGCGCGTAAGGCGCACGATTTGGTCCCAACTGAGCCGAGCGTCCAAGATACCCTTGGCTGGGTGTTCTATCGTCAAGGAAAATACCAGGAGGCGGCGGAGCTGTTAGAGCAAAGTGCCTCCAAGTCGCCTAGCAAAGGCGAGATTCAATTTCACCTCGGAATGGCAAACTACATGATGGGCCGATTGGATGAGGCCCGCGTTGCCTTGGAAAAGGCGGTTTCAGTTTCCGAGGATTTTCCTGGCAAAGGTGAAGCGAAAAGTCGTCTGCAACTCCTTTCGCAAGCCGGTAATTTGTCGATCCCAGACTTGGAAAAGTTTGCAAAGGAGAAATCGAACGATCCCGTTACCTTGATGCGACTGGGCGCGGCTTATGCAAAGGCGGGCACGCCAGATAAGGCAGCCCAAGCCTACGAGCAGGCCCTCCAAGCCAATCCGAAATTATTGGAAGCGGCGGTGTCGTTGGCGCAATTGAATGCGGGGCCTTTAAAAAATAATGCCAAGGCGCTGGAATATGCCAGGAAAGCGCGCGAACTAGCTCCGGCGGACGCACACGTCAGCGCGACGGCGGGTCGTATTGCGTATCAGGCCGGCAACTTTCCGTGGGCCTACAATCGTTTGCAGGAAAGCAGCCGTGGCTTGCCCGACGATCTGGCGGTGGCGCGCGATTTTGCCTGGGCTGCTTACAGCACGGGCAAAACTAACGAGGCACAAGAAGCTATGCGTCGCGTCGCGAATGGACCGGCACCTTCTCCTGAACGAGCAGAGGCAACACTTTTCCTATCAATGGCCGTTTTGGATTCGGACGACGCGATTCCCGCCAACGCTGAAAGTGAGGTAACGAAAGCGTTGGCTGCGCAACCGGATAACGTGCCGGCGTTAATGGCAAAAGCGGCCATCCAATTGCAAAAGGGCGAAACCGCGGCGGCCGGCGGGATCTATAATAGCATCCTTCAGAAATGGCCTGATTTTGCTCCGGCGCAAAAACGGCTGGCTTCGATTTACGCGAACGAACGGGCTAACACGGGTAAAGCTTACGAGCTAGCGAACAAAGCGCGCCGCACTCTGGGCGACGATCCGGGCCTGGCGAAAACGTTGGGCACTTTGAGTTTCCAGCGGAAAGAATACGTGCGGGCGGTGCAATTGCGTCAGGAGAGTGAAGCGAAGAAGGCGCTGGATGGAAAATCGCTGTTTACGTTGGGAATGGCGCATCTTCAATTAGGGCGCAAGAGCGAGGCCAAAGAGATCCTTGATCGAGCCCAGGTTGCGGGCATTCCGGACGATCTCGCGAAGCAAGCGAAAGAGGCTATCGTTGAGCTAGATAAGACGGTGGATCAGAAACGCTAGGACGTGCTGACGAACGTCGGATTGTTTAATGCCCATAACTAAAGAGACAGATTGCTCGATTTCAGGGATTTAGATAAGAGCTCGGTTGAAAAATCGAGTAATTCGTCGGAGATGTTTACAGTTCAATACTTATTCGCGAAACGCTTAAATTTTTGTTCGCAACACAAGCTTTTACTAGGGAGGTAGTTACGATATACATCTGAATCTTGGCACGAGCATTGCTGTTACCGTGCCTGCGTGGAAAGACGCACAAAAGGAAAAAAGGGAAATATGAAACTAATTAAAACTCTTCTAGCAGGCTTGACGGCAATGGTCGTCGCGGCGGGCTTTGCTCTGTCGGCTCAGGCAAATCAGATCAATGGAGACATTGACTTCGCTGGCCAGGTAACCTACGACACAACCAGCCTCGCCACCGCCACCATGGTGACACAGTGGCATATGGCAGTGGTTTCTGGCTCAACGGGCGATTTCAGTGGTTTGACCGGCTCAAACGTAGCGTTTGTAACGCCATACGTTTTTAATCCTCCCACAGCTTATGCGACCCTCTGGTCGGTCGGCGGATTTACCTTCGAGTTGGATAACTCTTCAATCCAGCATCAGGACGGTTTTCTGCTGTTTATCATGGGATCGGGCTTTGTTTCTGGCCCTGGTTTTGACAAGACTCCGGGGCTCTGGTCGTTTTCGTCAAATCACTCGAATGGCAAGACAGCTAGCTCGTTTAATTTTTCTGCGAACACGACAGCCGTTCCGACTCCGGACAGCGGTTCGGCCGTAGCATTGCTCGGTATCGCGTTAGTCACGGTCGGAGCTCTCCGCGCCAAGTTCCGAAGCTAATAACAACTACGTTTATTAACCGGGCAGGATCTGAAGTCCTGCCCGGTTTTTTTGGCTGTGACATTTTTCGTTCCTGCGGTAAAAATCTGTCGACGTCTTGCTGGTGTTTAATCCGGCACTGTGCCATCATTGCAGGAGCATGGGGGAAACGCAAAAAATGAAGCATTTATTCAAAACGATTGTATTTGCTGCCAGCTTTTTGGCGGCAGAGTTCTCTCTGACCTCTGTTCAAGCCGCCGCTGGGGATCTTTACGACGGCGGGCTAAACAATCATATCATTTATAAGTTCACACCCGCTGGCGTGAAATCGAACTTTGTCTCGCCCATCGATGCTGATTGGCTCGCCTTCGATACCAAAGGCAACCTGTTCGCATCAACTTCCACCGCAATCGCCAAGATCACGCCTGCGGGCTCAATAACCCCTTCCTTCGCTACGGGCCTGACCCCCACTGGCCTGGCCTTCGATGCGGCGGGGAATCTGTATGCAGGCGATTCGGGCACGAACAAAATCGTTAAAATCACGCCGACAGGAACCGTCACCCAATTTGCGTCTCCTGTCCCGGCGCCAACCGGATTGGCTTTCGATCGAGCCGGCAACCTCTACGTCGCCGAACAGAGTGGCGTTATTGTCAAGATTACCTCGAACGGCAACGTTAGCTCGTTTATTTCAAGCGGGCTTAACCTTCCTGAAGGTCTGGCATTCGATGGCGCGGGTAACCTGTATGTAGCCGACCTCAACAGCAACACGATACGGAAGTATTCGTCTAATGGATCTTTCCTGGGCACCTTCGGCATGTACAACCCAGCGCTAAACGCGCCGCGATCACTTGCCTTCGATCGCGATGGAAATCTTTTCATAGGCGAGTTTTCCGGCAAGTCGATAAGAAAAGTCGCTCCGAACGGGTCATCAACATTTTTCTTTTCCCCTGATCCCAATACTTTCATTGGCGGTCTCGCGTTCGAGCCTCCGACTGCGCAGGTAACAAACATCTCGACCCGCGCTTCTGTTAAAACAGGCTTAGGCGTTACCATCGGCGGATTCATCGTCACCGGAACGGACACGAAACAAGTCGTCGTCCGTGGGCTTGGTCCGACCCTGATGCAGTTTGGCGTTTCGGGTGTTTTGGCCGATCCAACGCTCAACTTGCACGATTCCACCAGCTCGATTGCGACTAACGATAATTGGAAGGACACGCAACAAGCCGCGATTCAGGCGACCGGTCTGGCGCCGCCGAATGATTCGGAATCGGCTATCCTCATCACTTTGCAGCCGGGCAATTACACCGCCATTTTGGCCGGGAAAAACGGAACCACCGGTATCGGCCTGGTGGAAGTGTACGATATAACTACGGGCGCTTTTGCCGAACTAACGAATGTCTCTACTCGAGGTTTTGTAGGCTCCGGTCAGAGCGTGATGATTGCGGGCTTTATTACTAGCGGAGGCAATGGCAGTACTCAGGTAGTGGTGCGCGGACTCGGGCCAACCCTCGCGCAGTTTGGCGTCTCAGGCGCTCTGGCCGACCCGGTAGTAGCCCTGGTGGACAGCAACGGAACTGTCATCCAGAGCAATAATAATTGGAAGGATACGCAGCAAGCGGCAATTCAGGCTACCGGGCTTGCGCCGCCGAATAACTTGGAGGCGGCTCTCCTTGCCACAGTCACGGCCGGAAACTATACCGCTATTCTTTCGGGCAATGGTGGTGGGACGGGGATAGGTCTGGTTGAAGTTTACAAGCTGAGGTAGCGGCCAGCGTTCCGGCCGAATCCAGCTTGACTGCATGCCCGCGTACATAGCTGGAGTTGAAAAAATCGCGCTCCTTGCTAGGGATGAAAGAAAGCAGCCGCGCGAATGTCAAAGTCTCAACCGCAAATTCTTCCGACCGATCGGCCATTTTGGTTTTGCCTGCGAGCCCAGACCAAACGCGAGCACTTCGCCGCTCTTGGCCTGCGCAAACAATACCAGATCGTCTGTTTCGCTCCACGACTCCGCATCCGCAAATTGACCCGGAGGGGCGCGGTTTGGTTCGTGGAAGCTATGTTTCCCGGGTATTTTTTCGCGCAATTCGATTACGTCACTGAACGGCGCCGCGTTGAGCACGCGCCCGGTGTCCGCGGGCTTGTCCAGTTCGGAGACCGGCTGGCCACAATTGATTCAACGATCATTGACGCTTTGCGGCAAAGGATGGAAGCGGACGAATTGGTGACGCTCGATCCGGAGATAAAGGTAGGCCAGGAGGTGCAAATTGCGCACGGGCCGTTGCAAGGCCTGGAAGTTCTGGTCACTCAATTGCTGCCCGCTTCGGAACGCGTTCGCGTGCTCTTGGAATTTCTGGGGCGCTCCCTGCAAATGGAAGTATCCAGGGAAACTTTGATTCAACCACGGGCGTCCGCGGTTTCCTCATTACAGTAAAAACCAGACTTGCCGAGGCTGCCCCGGTCTCTAAGATCTGACCGCAGCAGTTTAGCGTGCTTGCGCTAAGGCGCCGTCCAACCTGGTGGTCGAGCGCTGCTTGGGGATTCGGCGAATCACTTGCAAGCCGTTCTCAGTCTCGTAAGCCTCTGGGGCTCTGAGAGCCAAAAATGCCAGTGACACAGCAGAGCTGAGGGTGAGTGCACCGCTGATAATAATGAGGAACATGATATCTATAAAAGCATAACTAATGCCGCCGATGGCCATTTTGGACACGCGTCGCTGCATCGCTTTGCGTAAGCCAAAGGGCTTGAATGCCGCTACTTACGCCATGGCTAGCGGAGACCTGCCGTGCCCGAACCGGGTTTTTTGTCCGATCGGTGATCATATACAATTACATCGGAAAGTCGTCGTTTCAAGCGGGGTCAACGCCTGATTTTAGCGGTCCGTGGTTTGTCCTCGGGCCTAAAGCTAACGGAATCTTTCGATACGACGGGAAGCTGTGCTTCGCTTGACTTGTCACATAGGGCTCAATTTGGCTCCAGAGGTAGGATTCGGCGCTGTCTTCCCCGTTCGTTAGGCCATCAAAACAGAGTTTCCTTAGGTAATCAAGCGAACTCAGCAACTACTCGCGCGTACTCTTTCACTGCCGTTTGCTGGCAATTTTGCTGACAGTTGGAAAGCCATAGAATGTGGGTTCGAGTCGTGTAGGCTGAAACGTAACGAACAATTCGTTAGGCCGCGAAATAGCACCGCGCGTCGCCGCATGGCCTGCCGTTCCCCAAGGGGCGCAGCAAGTTCAATCACTACTCGGCGATTGTATTGCTTGTTCACTTCGCTCGTGCTGAGGGGATCGGAAGATTTGCCCTTTCCTACTGCTCTCACTTCACAGACGACCTTATCCTTAATTCAGGCGTGATCCTCTTTCACCAGAGCAATCGCACGCGCGAATCGTGGGCCGGGGTGGCGGGGCAGCTCGCGGCCGCGGGCATCGACGTGCTCACAATCGATAGCCGCGGACACGGCGAGAGCGGTGGCACTGAAGGTGGGCGGAAAAGCCGGCCGCCTGATCA
>QHPM01000376.1 GCA_003219095.1 Verrucomicrobiota bacterium | reverse complement strand
TTGTAGGGCGGCCAGGGGCCGGTGTATTTGAATTTCAGACGCTTACCGTACTTCTTGGCAATTTTGTTGACAATGCTGTCGAACTCGCTTTCCCGGCTGCGGTCCACGAGGAAGGCGGCATTCATGATCATCTTGTCGCCGATGGGCTGGTTATCGCGGGAGGCGACACAGACACTGCGCAAAGCTTCATAAATCTCGCGCACGTATTGGGTGGCACGCTCAGCCAGGGATTTGTCAATCATGCGCCCCAGCTGCATACGGGCAAAATAAGTAGATTGCAGCTGTTTGCGGATGATCTCATGATGGAAGCGGCGGATTTCTTCATCGTGCTGCTTCAACTCTTCGATGATCTGGTCACGGTCCCAATTTACTTTCAAGCCAAACTCGAGCTTGCCCGACATCTGCTTTAAGACATCCTTGAGGGATGCATAAATACCCTTCAAGACCTCGCGAATATCATCGTCCGTGCGGAAAACGGTTCCGAAGCTCATGGGGATGATGGTGTGATTCTTCATCACGGTTTCGATGACGTGCTCGTGAGCGAGGGCGTTCTCGCGCGTGGGGTCGAAGATCGCGACTGGAGTTTTGCTGACCACGGCGGCAATGTCGAGGTAGTTGACCGTGTAAACCGGTTCTCCGGCGCCCCCAATGCCAATCTTGCCGAAATTCATGTGGTCCTTAGTCTGAACGATGCCGTAGACATAGCGGCCGCCTTCTCCCGGAGCAGTTTCGGCAGTGTGGGAGGCTTCCCCTATTCTGACGTGCAAGTCTTCCCTGTTGTTACCGGTGCTCTTGCGCGCCGTGCGCATGGTTTTGACCGGCATATTTTTTTCCCTCTTCGCCACGATTAAGTACCCGTTTAATCAACGCCACTACCATCACTCAAAGCAATGCCCAACGCTTTAACGCGAAACGGGGAACAGGAGCCTGATCACCGTTCCCTTCCCAACAGTGCTGCGGACTTTTATGCGACCATTATGATTTTCGACTACGCCTTTGACAATCCAAAGGCCCAGGCCGGTCCCCTTTTCTCCGACGATCAGGCTTAGACAGCTATGTAAGCCAGTGGAACTGCGAATCTCCTTGCTACGAATAATCAGTTTGCCGCCGTCGGACATGCTGTCGCGGGCGTTGACTACGAGATTAGAAAGCAGCTGGCGGAATTGGTCGGCGGAACCCTTAATAGGAGGAATCTGGCCCAACCGCTTGTCCACAGTGACACCGAGTTTTGCCAGTGGGCGTCCGAAAAGGGCGAGGGTATCTTCGGCAACGGCGTTGAGATCGAAAGTGCCGAGCTGAACTGTATTCCGGTAGAGGCCCAGCATCTGGCGGACAATGCGGGTTACCCGCTCAGTCTCGGTCTTTAAGACGTCATAAATGGGACGCGACTTGGGATCCACTGTGCCGCCGAGCAGGTGGATGGCATTCTTAATAGCTTCCAAAGGGTTGTTAATTTCATGGGCGATGGTGCCGGCAAGACGCCCTGTGGCGGCGAACTTTTCCATCTCGAGCATGCGGCGTTCGAGTTGAAGTTGCTCAAGCTTCTTCCAGGCCGAGAAGTCGCGGAGGACCGTGACCGTATAAGCTACCTGTCCGCGAGCATCGTAAATTTTGCCGGAGCGAGCCGCATATTCGACTTCGGTGCCGCTACCAGGGTTGAAAAGGTGCACTGACTTGTTCTCTTTGTCGGCGAAGGAAAAGGTAAACGAGGTTAAGTAAGCATCCAGCTTCGCCTGGTTCTTCACGACCTGGGGACTCTTGGGATTTTCCGCGAAGCTGACCAGTTCCTTGGCCAGGGGATCGAGCATGACAATCTTGGCGGCATTATCGGCGACGACGATAGGATCGCCGACATTTTCGATGACCAGGTTGAGACGGTCGCGATCCTGGCGAACAATCTCTTCGGCGGCGCGGAGTTTCTCGAGATTGGCGCGGACTTCCTGGTCAGCGCGGCGAAGATCGGTAACGTCGCGCATAACGGTGACCATGCCGGTACGGACTCCATCGGCGCTATAGGTGGGAGCGCAGACGGCTTCAAACAGGACTTCTTCGCCTTCCATCACGTCGACCAGGGTAAGGTCGCGGGAGGTGTCGGTAGCGCTGACAACCATGGATGAGAGTGCGGCGGAAAAGAGGAGATTGTTAAGCTCGACGGCCCGCTTACCACCTTCGCTGACGCCTTCGGGAAAGCGGAAGAAACGTTCGGCGGCGCGGTTCTGAATTATCACCCGATGCTGGTTGTCGGTGAGAATGACAGGGTCGGGCATGCTCTGCATGACTGCGCGCAAACGCGAGATGGTGACTTCCATATCTCGCATGCGGTTGTAGTAATGCTCCACCTTGAACAAACGCGCGAGGTATCCGTTGGCGCGTTCGGCCAAATTGCGGAATTCGCGCAGCTGCGCTTCGTTGGTGTTCCTGCCAAGTTTTGCCACGACGAGGGTGGCATAAGCGCGCATTCCGCAGG
>QHPM01000192.1 GCA_003219095.1 Verrucomicrobiota bacterium | reverse complement strand
GTTTTGTGATGTCGAATTCGTTTTCCAATCAGGTCCTGGCGCAACTCGATCTTTGGAAGAACCGCGATGTCTACAAGGTAGGTGTCTACGTTTTAAGCAAGAAGCTGGACGAAGAGGTAGCTCGCCTCCATCTCAACAAAATCGGCGTTAAGTTAACGAAACTAAGCAAACAGCAGGCTGACTATCTTGGCGTCCCAGTGGACGGCCCCTACAAGTCAGAGCATTACCGCTATTGAAATGCCATATTCAGCCGGATTGCCGAATGCAGCTGCTTCTCCGCCAGCTGCAACAGCGCTGTCTTGACCGCGTCGAAAGCCCAATCATTCGCTGAGATTTTAATCAGATCGGCTACAAGTTCCGACGGCGATTCATACGCAGCGGTTAATTTTTCGAAGTCCTCAAGGCGAGCGTCGGAGATTTCGCCGGCGCTCTGATCTCGTGCTTTCAGTCGGGACGCGATCGTGGCTCGATCAACATCGAGTTCTATTACCTGCGAACGAACTTTGGCCTTCTCGCATTCTTGTCGCAAGAATTCGCGGCACGTTCGGCTGGAAAACGTAGCGTCGAGGACAACACCATGCCGGTTTTCAAGGGCGGCAAGGCCTTGCCTTAAAAGCTCCCTGTAAGTTTGTTCGGTCATTTCGTCCGAGTAAATTTTCTCGCGCAGCTCTGGAGGGGTTCGGTCTGTTAGTGGGGCGCCAGCGAGTGTCTTCCGAATCTTATCAGAGGAAAAGATCGGCCAGTCCAACTCGCTGGCGAGTTGCTTCGCTATGGTCGTCTTGCCAGTGCCGACCCGGCCCATTATAACCAAGACGAGTCGCTCCGAGCCAGTTACGGCATACCGAAGCGCGAGACGGAAGTAGCGCGCCGCGTCTTTGGAATGTTCCGCGAACCCTAACTTCCCGGACGGTCGTGGCCCTCTCCCCGGGGGAGGGGGCGGTTCGGTCGCTTGAATGCTCTCCACCTTTCCCCGTACAAATGCCCGGTAACACTTGTAGAAATCCGTCAGCTGCAACATCTGCGCGTCGCCAAACTGGCGTGACGCATTTCGAAGAAGCAGATTTGCCAGGTCACTTCTGCCGTTGAAATCGAAGTCCATTGCCAAAAAGGCGAGATCATTGGCGATGTCGATAAGGCGGAAGCGATCATTGAATTCGATGCAATCGAAGATCGACAGCGTATCTGGCGTGATGTGGATGTGGTCGAGATGGAGGTCGCCGTGGCAATCGCGAATGCGATGTTGCTCAATTCGCCCCCGAAACAGCTTACCGTGCACGGCATAGAAGCGGTTGGTGAAATGACGGATTGTCTCAAGAGCCGCCGGCGAGATAGTCTTTCCGACGAACGGTTCGACCTGTGCGAAATTTTCGTCGGTGCTAATCTTCAGCTTTTCCGGAGTCCCCCATAGGTCAATTTTCGGACCCGGGGACTGTGACTGGTAAAAGCGGTGGAGACGAGAAAGCACCCGATTGATTTCCGCTTCGCCGACCAAATTCTTCGTGAGCAATTCACTTAAGAACCAGCCACGCGGCAGCTCCTTCATCTTCACGCAGTACTCAGCGATTTCTCCTTCGCCGTTGAAGGAAAACCTCGAAGCGGTTTTGAAGATCGGGACAACGCCCAAATATACGTCGGGGCAAAGCCGTCGGTTCAATTCAACTTCGCGCTCGCAAAAATGCCGGCGCTTCTCCAACGTACTGAAATCAGCGAAGCCTAAATTCACCGGTTTTTTCACTTTGAAAACAAACGGCGAAGCTACGAAAACCCAGGAAATGTGCGTTTGAATCGAACGCACAGCGGGCGGGCCATGTAGATACGACGCCTCGGATTCAAGAAAACGGATCAGCTCGGGCGATTCCAAATGCGGCATAGACTGCAAACGGCTCAACTCGATTGCGCGTGCGATGTATGCTTTGAGAAGAAAGCATAAATCTTCATGTCTCAGCTCTTTTCGCCGCGCGCGAATGTTTATTCACGGGTCATTATTTTTGGCGCGGTAATTTTGGTTTGCGGGGGAGGCTGGGCGACTTCGGAAATTTTTTGGTCGCCTTACACTACTTATGTCGCTGTACCCTTTGATCAACCTGTTCCCTTCAGTCACAAACATCACGTTGGCGACGACGGAATCGATTGCCGCTACTGCCATAACTCCGTTGAGAAATCGCGGTTCGCCGGCATGCCCACCAGCGAAACGTGCATGACTTGTCATTCGCAGATTTTTAACGATGCGCCGGTCCTCGCGCCGGTGCGGGAAAGTCTTGCCACGAATATGCCCCTGAAATGGACCCGTGTGCACGATTTGCCCGATTACGTTTATTTCGATCACAGCATCCATGTCGCAAAGGGACTCGGCTGTTCCACCTGCCATGGCCGTATCGATCAAATGCCGATCACGTGGCGGGTGAATACGCTTTACATGAAATGGTGTCTCGAATGTCACCGCGCGCCGCAAAGATTCGTTAGGCCGCAGGAGAAGATTTACGACATGGACTGGCAATCATCTCGAAGTCAATCGGTCGACGGCTTTCAACTCGTCGCGCAATATCAGATCGATACCAGTGGCCGCCTGACGAATTGTGGCACCTGTCACCGGTGAAAAGCGACGAGTTTGCCGAGGGCGCGAGTGAATGGCCTGACGAGCTCAGCCGGCGCGAGTTTTTGCGTTTAGCCGGCGCTTCGCTCGCACTCGCCGGAGTCGGCGCGTGCACAAAGCAACCGATCGAGAAAATCGTTCCGTACGTAAAGCAACCGGAAGGAATGGTTCCGGGCAAACCGCTTCACTTCGCCACCGCGACCACCTGCAATGGTTATGCGCAGGGAATCATCGTAACAAGTCGTGAAGGCCGTCCCGTCAAAATTGAAGGCAATCCGGACCATCCCGCCAGTCTCGGGGCGACGACCATCTGGGCGCAGGCCGATTTGCTCGGCCTTTATGATCCGGACCGCGCCCAAGAGGTTATGCGAGGCGAGAACATCAGCACTTGGAACGATTTTCTGCAGGATGTCGATGTTGCCCTCGCCGCCCAACAATCAAATGCTGGCGCTGGCATCCATATTCTCACTGATACAATCAGGTCGCCGACGCTGATCGCGCAGTTGCAGGCAGTTCTGAAAAGATTTCCCAACGCGAAATGGCATCGATGGAACCCGATCGGTCCCGATTCTATCAATGGCGAAGTCGTCGTCTATGATTTCACCAAAGCAAAAGTAATCGTCGCGCTCGACTCGGACTTTCTTTTCATGCATCCGGCGGCGCTGCGTTACGCGCGCGATTTTGCCTTGGCAAGAAGAGTTGCCGATCCGACGAGCGCGAGGATGAGCCGTCTTTATGTCGCGGAGCCGACGCCGACCCTAACCGGCGCAAATGCCGATCATAGAATCGCGATAGCCGCGCGCAATATCCGTGCACTTGCTAAAGAACTCGCGGTGAGAATTAGCGCGTCGCCTCGATCTGCACCGTTGCCTGACGAGTTGGTAACTTTCGAGCCGTGGATTCAAACCGCGGCAAACGATCTCGTTGCAAATCGCGGGGCAAGCATCGTGATCACCGGCAACGGACAACCCATTGAAGTTCACGACCTCATCGCCAAGATTAACGATCAACTTGGAAGTGTTGGATCGACAATCGCGCGCAACTCAGCTGTAGCTGGCAGCGGTGATGCCGGCCCCCCCATCACTGATCGCGGCTACAACCAAACGGAATCGTTAGGCCAGCTCGTCAGTGATATGAAGACCGGCGATGTCGAGCTGCTGATCATTCTGGGCGGCAACCCCGTTTACGATTCGCCAGTTGATTTCGATTTCGCAAGCGCCCTCACCAAAGTGAAAGTGAGCGTCCACCACGCGCTGCACGCCAATGAAACATCGCGGCTTTGCCATTGGTTAATCCCGGCCGCGCACTTTTTGGAATCATGGAGCGATGCTGTGGCGTTTGATGGTTCGATTTCAATTGTTCAGCCCTTGATCGACCCGCTCTACGCCAATATTTCCAGCGACGAAATGATCGGCGCATTGATTGAGCGACCGGTGCGGAGCGCTTACGAAATTGTGCGTGAGACATGGCGATCAACGAATCCAACACCGCATTTCGAGAACGATTGGCGACGTGCACTCAGTGACGGTGTGTTTCGGAACATAGACTTTCAGTCTGTGCGCCCAGCGGAGTTGCATTCCGCTGAAGTTAAAACAGCGGAGAAAATCTCCGCTGAACGCACAGGGCGCAACCCTATGTTCCTCGAGCTCCTTTTTCGAGTCCGAGGCCGTTCAAGAAATTGACCCGGGAAAATGCGGCCCTTGTTAGTCCGCAAATGGCGGCGCGGGAGAAGATCGACAGTGGAGACGTGGTCGAGCTGGCATTTCGCGGACGCAAACTCAAAGCCCCGGTTTGGATTCAACCTGGCCAGGCGGAGAATTCCGTCACCCTGCATCTCGGTTATGGTCGCACGGAAGCTGGTCGCGTTGGAAAAGGCGCGGGCTTCAATGCCTATGCGCTCCGGACATCGGATGCACTTTGGTTCGGAGAAGGCCTAACGATTCGCAAGACCGGCGACAAACATTTGTTCGCGACTACACAGCATCATCACGCGATGGAAGGACGCGATTTTTTGAGAAGCGGAACGCTCGCGGAATTTATCGCCCATCCAAAACAAATCGCGCGAGCCGAAGAAGAACCCGCGCATGACGAGACGCTGTATCATCCAAATGAATTCGAAAATCGCGGTTACGCCTGGGGAATGGTGATCGATCTCGGCGCCTGCATTGGTTGCAGCGCGTGCGCGATCGCGTGCCAGGCCGAGAACAACATTCCGGTGGTTGGCAAAGATCAGATCGCGCGCGGGCGGGAAATGCACTGGATTCGCATCGACACCTACGAATCCGGCACGATCGACAATCCCCGGTTCGAGCATCAACCGGTGCCATGCATGCATTGCGAGCACGCGCCTTGTGAACTGGTCTGTCCAGTCGGCGCGACCGTGCATGACGCTGAAGGGTTAAACTTGCAGGTCTACAACCGCTGCATCGGCACGCGCTATTGTTCGAACAACTGCCCCTACAAAGTTCGGCGGTTCAACTTTCTCGAATTGAACAGCGGGTTGAGTCCGACCGAGAAACTCGTGAAAAACACAGAGGTCACGGTGCGTTCGCGCGGGGTCATGGAAAAGTGCACTTACTGCATTCAGCGAATCAACACAGCTCGAATCAGCGCCGAGTTAGAAAATCGCGCAATCCGCGATGGGGAAGTTGTCCCAGCCTGCGCGCAAGTCTGCCCGACGGAAGCAATTGTCTTCGGAAATATTCACGATCCGAACAGCCGCGTCGCCAAACTAAAACGCTCCCCGCTCAACTACAGCATGCTCGCGGAATTAAACACACGCCCGCGGACAACTTATCTTGCGAAATTGTGCAATCCGAATCGTAGCCTGACGGAAAGTTAACCACAAAGGACACCGAGATCACGGAGAATGAATGGCAACGAATCCAAACAAGTCTCTGCGAACTCTGTGTCCTCTGTGGTTAAGGCAAAAGTGTCGCCACTGGGGTACCCGACGAATTTGCTCGTCGGCGAGCAAACGTTCGAGACCGTCAATCAGACGATCGGCTCCGTCGTGTTGCAAGATCGACAACCGCGGCCGTGGTGGATCGGATTCACCGTTGCGTTCGCTTTGCTCATGGTTTTTTTCTTTGCCGTCGCGTGGCTGCTCATCCGCGGAGTTGGGATTTGGGGAGTCAATATTCCGGTCGCGTGGGGATTTGCGATTGTAAATTTCGTGTGGTGGATCGGGATCGCTCACGCCGGAACCTTCATTTCCGCGATCCTGCTTTTGATGTTTCAGCATTGGCGCACTGCGATCAATCGTTTCGCCGAAGCGATGACGCTTTTTGCGATCGCTTGCGCCGGTCTTTTTCCACTGCTGCATCTGGGACGTCCATGGGTTTTCTACTGGCTCCTTCCCTATCCCGACACCATGGGCATGTGGCCGCAATTTCGCAGCCCGCTGGTGTGGGACGTTTTTGCGGTCGGCACTTATTTCACCGTCTCGCTCCTCTTCTGGTTTCTCGGTTTGATCCCTGATCTTGCGACCGTGCGCGATCGCGCCAGGAAAAATTGGCAGAAAATATTTTACGGCGTGCTCGCGCTCGGCTGGCGCAATTCCGCCGCGCATTGGCAACGGCACCAGATCGCGTATCTGCTCCTGGCCGGACTGGCGACACCGCTTGTGCTCTCCGTGCACAGCGTGGTCAGCCTCGATTTCGCTGTTGCCCAAGTCCCCGGTTGGCATTCGACAATGTTTCCGCCCTACTTTGTCGCCGGCGCAATTTACTCCGGCTTCGCAATGGTGCTGACCATCGTGATTCCCGTGCGAAAAATTTACCGGCTCGAGAATCTGATCACGCTGCGCCATTTCAACAACATGGCGAACGTGATGCTCGTGACCGGATTGATCGTCGCCTACGGCTATTTCATCGAGGCGTTCATGTCCTGGTATAGCGGGGACATTTTCGATCAATACATGATGACTAATCGCGCGTTTGGTCCGTACGGCTGGATTTTTTGGGCACTGATGTTTTTCAACGTGTTGGTGCCGCAAGCGCTTTGGTCCGCGCGCATCCGGCGAAATCTGGTTGCACTTTTTTTAGTCGCGTTGGCGATCAATCTCGGGATGTGGATTGAGAGATTCGTCATTGTCGTTACGAGTTTGCATCGCGATTTCGTGCCGTCGTCGTGGGGAATGTTTTTTCCGACGGTTTGGGATTGGGCGACTCTCTTTGGCAGCATCGGATTGTTTCTGACCCTGTTGTTTTTGTTCGTTCGATTCCTCCCGATGATCGCGATCTCGGAATCACGCGAGCTGGTGGCAGAACCGCAAAAGGCGACGACCGCATGAGCGACAAAAATCTTTTTGGCCTGGCTGCGGAATTCCAAACGCATGATGAACTCTTTCGCGCGGCGGAGAAGGCTTTCGCAGTAGGCTACCGCAAGATGGACGGTTTCGCGCCCTTTCCCATCGAGGGCTTGGCCGATGCGCTCGGGAAAAAGAATCGTATTCCGCTGCTGGTTTTGCTCGGCGGAATCATTGGCGGCGCCGGCGCCTATTACATGCAGTGGTACGCAAACATGGTCAGCTACCCTATTAACATCGGGGGACGGCCGATGCATAGCTGGCCTTCATTTATCCCGATCACGTTTGAACTGACTGTGCTCTGCGCGGGATTGACCGCATTCTTCGGAGCCCTCGCTAGCAGTGGATTGCCGCGACCGTATCATCCGATGTTCAACCTGCCGGACTTTGAGCGCGCATCACAGGACCGATTCTTTTTGTGCATTGAGACGCGCGATCCTGCGTTCGATCCGGCAAGGACGCGCGAATTCTTGGAGAGCCTACAGCCATTGCGGGTAGCGGAGGTCCCGAAATGAACGCGTCTTTCTATCTGTCGATCTTTTGCGTAGTAGGACTCGTCGCCTGTCGCCGCGATATGATGAATCAACCGCGGGCGAAACCTTTTTCAGAAAGCGAGTTCTTCAAGGATGGAACGAATGCCCGTTCGCTGCCGCGGCACACCGTCGCACGAGAAAACGCTCTCGAAGGCGAGGCTTTCTCCACTGGCTTAAGGAATGGCGTTTATGTGACGCAATTGCCACTGAAACTCACGCCTGAATTGCTCGTGCGCGGTCGCGAACGATTCGATGCCTTTTGCTCGGAATGTCATGGCCGACTAGGAGATGGTCAGGGGGTGGTGGTGCAGCGTGGTTTTCCGTTACCGCCATCCTATCATCTCGAGCGACTGCGCAATGCGCCGCTCGGTCATTTTTTTGACGTGATGACCAATGGCTACGGCGCGATGGCGTCGTACGCCACACAGGTTGAGCCGCGCGATCGCTGGGCGATCGCCGCATACATTCGCGCATTGCAATTAAGTCAGAATTCCAAGCCCGCCGATTTGCCGGCTGACGCGCGAAACAAATTGGAAGCTGCGCCGAAATAAAGATGCCGCTCTCCCCACTATCCCGATGGTCCTTTGCAATTGGAATCGCGGGCCTGATTGCGTGCGCAGCTGGGTGGGTGATTGAGCCACGCGATTTTTTTCTTTCTTATCTTTTTGGACTCTTGTTTTGGCTCGGCATTGCATTGGGATGTTTTGGGTTTTTGATGATCCATCATCTAACCGGCGGAAAATGGGGTTATCCAATCCGCCGATTCTTTGAAGCAGCTATCGGCACACTGCCGATTCTCGCTCTTTTGTTCGCGCCCAACCTTCTTGGTTTATCGCAGCTTTATCCGTGGACGAATGGAGCGAGCATCTCTGC
>QHPM01000191.1 GCA_003219095.1 Verrucomicrobiota bacterium | reverse complement strand
GTCATCTCCTTTCCGCTGCTTTTGTTTTTTACCGCCGAATTTGTCCTTCCAGCGCTGACGGTGATGGAGAAGAAAATCTTGTTCCCGGCCATCGGCGTCAGCTTTGCGCTTTTTCTTACTGGCGTGCTTGTTTGCTATTTTTGGCTGCTCCCCAAAACGATTCTTTTCTTTTTTCACGACACGCAGTCGCTCGGCTGGGCCCCGGCCTGGACGGTGCAGCAATATTATTCGTTCGTAACGCGGTTCACCCTCGGCTTTGGGCTGAGCTTTGAATTGCCCGTAGTAGTGCTCGTGCTGGTGCGGTTCGGATTGATCACCTACGAATTCATGGCCCACACCCGGCCCTACGCCATCGTGCTCATTTTCATTCTCGCCACCATCATTACGCCCACACCGGACGTGCTCACGTTGGTCGCCATGAGCCTGCCGATGGTTGTGCTCTACGAAAGCTGCATCTGGATCGCCTGGTTCGTGAAACGCAGAGCGGCGAGAGCGGGATGACCATTCTCGCCGGTGGAGTAATGGAGTATTGGAGCAATGAAAAGTCGCTTCACCATTACTCCACTACTCCAATACCCCAATACTCCATTGCATCTTCGTTGCTGAGATGAATTACGACCTCTTGTTCAGCGTCTTCGTCTTTGTCCTAGGCGCCTGCGTCGGATCTTTTCTCAACGTCTGCATTTATCGGCTCCCGCGGAATCTTTCCGTCAACCAGCCGCGCCGCTCCTTTTGTCCTTCCTGCAAAACGCAAATTCCGTGGCATCAGAATCTACCTCTCGTTAGCTGGGTGGCATTGCGGGGACGCTGCGCCAATTGCGGGGCACGGATCGCTTTTCGTTATTTCGCGGTCGAATTGCTCACGGCCCTTCTCTTTCTTATTATTTGGAAAGCGTTTCCGTGGCAGATCGCAATTGCCTACTGGGTTTTCGTCGCGCTTGTCATCGCTGCCACCTTTATCGACCTCGAGCATTTCATCATTCCCGACGAAATTACTATCGGCGGGACCGTTGCCGGTCTGATTGCCTCGATCGCAGTTCCGCAACTGATGACCGCCGATCGCCGCCTCGTGGCGCTACTCATTTCCGCCGGCTCAGCGGCGCTTGGTTATGCATTGCTCTGGCTCGTGCTCGAAGGCGGAAAACTGATTTTTGGCAAGAAAAGGATCCGCTTTGAAAAATCGACGGCCTTCACTTGGACACGCCGCGGCGACGATGCCGATTTTGTGGTGGGCGATGAAAAAAGCCTGTGGAGCGATTTTTTCGCACGCAAGAACGATCAACTTTTGTTGCATTGTTCGAGCGCGGGAATTGCCGGGCGTGAACTTACCGATACCATCCTGCGATTTCACTACAATTGCGTCCAGATTGGGTCGGAGAATTTCGAGCTCGACCAGCTGGATGAGATCAATGGGATAGCTAACGAGATTGAGATTCCGCGCGAAGCCATGGGCCGGGGCGATCTGAAGTTCCTGGCCTGCATCGGGGCTTTCCTTGGCTGGCGCGCTGTCCTTTTCGCCATCTTTGCCGGCTCGCTCTATGGGTCCATTATCGGCCTCATCACGCTTGTCCTGGGCCGGCGCGTCTGGTCGCTCAAACTACCCTTCGGCCCTTACCTCGCCCTTGGCGCCATCACCTGGATGTTTTTCGGCGACGTCGTCGTCCGCTGGTACCAAACATTGCTGCTGCGACCGTAGTTTGAGCGTCGCGAATGGTCAGAAATCGACATCTTAGCCAGCGGTTAGCGGCTACGATTTATCCGGCGCGGTTGAAGAAGCTAGCGCCTTTCGGCGGACGGCCATCTTGACTACCAGCCAGCGGCAAATCCCGACAAATTAGCCTACGAATTTGGCGCGAATCAGTCCAATAATCACACCGCCAACTGCGCCGATGCCCAGAATTGGCATGAACACCTTAGTAATAATAGCTGGCGGCAAGCTAAGTAGAATTCCGATGGTGAGGCCGATTAGCCATCCCGAACACGGTATGTCGATAAGGATGACCACGAAACCGATGGCAAATCGGTTGAAGAACGCTCCGAGCAGTGCAGCCCGTTTATCCGGGAAGGACATCGGCAGCATCGACAGCACAGTCAGCGTGCCAAAGACCAGGCCGCAAAGATTTGCCAGAGCGAACCGCGACATTTTTGCCAGTCTGAAATGTCTGATGCCTAAGACAAGCCAATTTCCTCCCCGCCTCACCATCATGGGCCACATCGGCCAAAATCGTTGTCGCTTTCGCCTTTCAGCAGAAACAATCGCCGAATACTCGAGCTATTGCAGCTTGCCCGGACCAGCTAGCGCACGTCCTGGTTTCGCGCCGGTGTGTTCGCCGTCTTTGAGAACCTGCACGCCATTGACGAAAACGTGTTTCATCCCAACTGCGTACTGGTGCGGTTTATCGAAGGTCGCCCGGTCTGCAATTGTCGCGGGATCAAAGACGACGACGTCGGCGAACATTCCGGCTTGAATGAAACCGCGGTGGTCGAGGCCGAGATTCGTCGCGGGCAAGGCGCTTAATCGTCGCACCGCTTCCGGCAACGTGATCACCTTTTCGTCGCGTGCATATTTTCCGAGGACGCGCGCGAAATTCCCGTAAGCACGCGGATGCGGATTCGATTTCAGGAAAACGCCCTCCGGGGTCTGCGATGCTTCGTCCGAACCGAATGAAATCCAGGGTTTGGCCAGTTCCTTTTTCACGTTCTCTTCCGACATCAGGAAATAAATGGTGCCGATGCGCGATTCGTCTTCACTGAGTAAATCCATGATCGTTTCGATCGGATCTTTCCCGCGCATCTTTGCTACTTCGGCGAGCGATTTGCCGGTGAGGGGCTTCAACTTTCCGGATTTAAAAGCGACGAGCAAAATTTTCTCCGGCGATCCAGCCGCGAGATACAAGTTCTCCCAGGCATCCGAATCGACTCGCACTTCGGCCGCGATTTTCTCGCGGGTGGCCGGATCACGCAATCGTTTGAATAACGCCGGGTAGCCGCCATCCTCGGTCCATGGTGGCAGACAGGCGTCGAGCCCAGTTCCGGCTGCGGTATAGGTGTACATGTTGGCCCTGATTTTCAGTCCATCTTTTTGCGCGGCTTCAATTCGCGCCAGCAATTGATCTTCTTTCGGCCAATTTTTTTCGCCGGCGGCTTTGATGTGGTAAACCTCTGCCGGAATTCCTGCTTCGCGACTAATCCGGATCAATTCATCGAGCGATTCGAGTAATTGATTCCCCTCGCTCCGCATGTGGGAAATGTATTTGCCCTGGTATTTGGCGGCGACTTTGCACAACTCGATTAGCTCTTCGGTTTTCGCGTAAAAGGCCGGCGGATAAATGAGCGACGTACCAATACCGAGCGCGCCCGCTTCCATTTCCTTGCGCACGAGTTCGCGCATCTGGTCGAGCTGTTCCGGCGTTGGTTGTTTGTCCTCCAATCCGATGACGTACTCGCGCACGGTGGTGGCGCCGAGGAAGGATGCGACATTGCAGGAGATGCCGCGCTTTTCCAAATAACGCAGATATTCCGCCAGGGTGTTCCATTTGATCTCGAACTTGATGTCCGTTTGTTCGCGAACGATCCGCGCTTTCATCCGATCGTTCACCGGCCCCATCGATTCTCCTTCGCCCATGATTTCGGTGGTGACACCCTGGCGAATCTCGCTTTGCGATCGCCCATTCTGAATGAGCGATTCGTTTGACCATGAGAGCATGTTGATGAAACCCGGCGCAACTGCCAGACCGTGGGCATCAATTGCCTTCTTCGCGGACGCGTTCGCGAAGTCGCCTACGCCGGCGATACGATCACCGCGGATCGCGACATCCGCGGCGTGGCCTTCCCCGCCGGTGCCATCGTAAACCGTTCCGCCTTTAATGATGATATCGAAAGGTGCATCGGCCGCGGCGATCTGTATGCAACCGATGACGGTAAAGAATAAATAACAAAGCCGGTTTCGCATTCTGTTGATCTAGCCATCTGGCGTCTGTTGGAAAGTCGTTTTGTACCGCGGCAGATCTGTTGGTCGAAATGCCGTCGACATAGCCGCGCTTAGAAGTCAGGTGTTAGCCTGATATGCTTCTTATTTGTCGCCGTGCGATTTTCGACAGGCAGAGATACCAATCTTCCAACCCTATTCGTCACTGATTTTCGGCTGGCACGACATTCTGCGGTTCACTCCGTATCGTTTGTTTCGTTTTC
>QHPM01000103.1 GCA_003219095.1 Verrucomicrobiota bacterium | reverse complement strand
GAATTTTCGGCGGACGGATTTCTCTACAAGATGGTGCGATTAATGGTGGGCGCGATGGCCCGCTGCGCGCTCGGAAAAGAGAGTCTCCAGTCGATAGAATTGCGATTGGAGCGGCCATCGCGGGCATCAGCCCGTTTTGTTGCTCCGGCAGCGGGCCTCTATCTGGTCCGGGTTGGCTACTAACCCGCTGTAAATCAGACGCAAACGCCTTTCTGTGGGTGTCTTGCTTGGCAGACTAACTGCTTCGTAATTCATAATGCCCCAGTCAGATATGCGGGTTTCTGCCGAAAATACGCCGGTGCCGGTCTCCGGCGTCGTGCGCCAAATCCCTGCCAAGCTGCTGAGTTCGGCGCATCTGATTCTTTCCGGTACCACGGCCGCCATCCTGGTCATCATTTCCCTTGGCAGTGTGTTTGTATTTGTCGGGCTCCGCAATTACCACCGGGATGAGATTCGGGCACGCACCGTTCAGTTGACGCGTCTGAGCAGCGTGATCGAAAATGACATCGCGGAGTTGGAAAATTGTTATCGTGGATTCTTGCTGACTCATCGCAGCCAATATTTCTCGCGATTCCAAGAGCAACGGAATGCGATGAAGGAGCGCCTGGAAGAACTTAATGGTCGTTTGTTGGACAACCCCATTCAGCGTAAACGCGTAATCAAAGCGCAAGACACAGTCCTCCGATGGGCGGACCAGGTTGCCCAGCCTGTTTTCCTGGGCCAGAGCTCGCCCCGCACGGTTTCCGAAATATCTGCCGTGACATTGAGCAACGGTCCGCTCGATCAAGCGCTTTGGATTTTGCAGTCGTTAAAAGATGAAGAGCAAATCCTTTTGAGTCAGCGCACAGGCGAACAGGAGATGGCAACACAATCGACTCAAATCCTCGATTCTCTTCCAAAGCTCGAGCGTGCCGTCATTGAAATGAACAAGGAAAAGCGCGGATTCCTGCTCACCAATGATAGCAGTTTCCTCGAGGCCCATCGCCGGTCGGTCGAAAATTTCTATCGCTACCATGCTTATCTCACCATTCTGGCAGCAGACGCGCCGCAGCGGACGCAGCTCCTGAATGACATTCGATCCAACCTTGAACGCTGGATGAGTTCGTCCGCGCTTCCGGAAATCAACGCCAAGCAGCGGGGTCGCGATATCAGCGCGATGATTGCCAACGACGAGAACGATCGATTGATCGCTGAAATCCAGCGCGCGGTCGCTGAATTTCAAAGAAATGAGCTCGCCAATTACAACGCCGGCTCGAGCGCGGCGGTGCGACATCGGATCTGGAGCACGATTGGCCTCCTGACGCTGGTGCTTGTGGTGGCGCTGCTAATTTCATCGAACACCTACAGCCTGGCCCTGGTCCGCCGGAACCTGTCGAAGTTGGGCGCGGCCGAGGTTCGGATTCGCGGCATCATCGAAAAGATTCTCGACGGAATGATCATCGTCGATCGTGCCGGAACGATTACTCTGATGAATCCAGCGGCGGAAAAATTGTTCGGTTGCAGCAAGCACGAGATGCTCAACCAAGCCTTCCTCACTCTGGTGCCGCAGGCTTACACTCCCGAGGCTGATTTGCAGCTGGTTGACTGGGAAGAGTTCACGAAACGGACGGGTACCACCGTGCTCGCCGTGGGGCGCACCCGCAAGCATGTCACCTTCCCGATTGAAATCTCGTTAGCTAAAATGACAGTCGATCACTCCATCCTTTATGTGGCAATGATCCGCGATGTGACCGAGCGCAAACGCTTTGAGCGTGAGATTGCAGCGGAAAAAGAAAATCTTGCGGTTACGCTGCGCTCTATCGGTGATGGCGTCATTACCACGGATGTACAAGGCAAGATTATCATGATCAATCAGGCCGCCGAGACGCTGACCGGCTGGACCGCGGAGGAAGCCAAGGGTCAGCCGCTGAAATCCGTCTTCAAAAATTCGATTGATCTGGCGGCGCAGACGCGCGCGCAACGCAGTACTTATCGCAACGAAGCCTATTCTCTGCTGCTCAAATTACCCAGCAACGCCACGCTTGTCTCCCGAGATGGAACCGAGCACTTGATCGAGCAGGTCGTCTCACCCATTCGCGATCGCAGAAACGAAGTTGCCGGCGTGGTCCTTGTTTTTCGCGATATCATCGAGCGCGAACACAAGCAGCTTGGATTACTCGCCGGCGGCATCGCCCACGATTTCAACAATCTCCTAACCGCAATCATGGGAAACATCTCTCTCGCATCGCTCCTCATCCCGGCAACCGACGAGATGACGACGCGATTAGCGGACGCGAAAAATGCTTCCATGCGGGCACGGGATCTTGCCCAGCAGTTGCTTACTTTTGCGCGCGGCGGCGTGCCGATCAAAAAGACGGCATCGCTCACCCGGCTGGTCCAGGACACGGTTAGTTTCTGCCTGCGCGGATCGCAAAGCCGTAGCGAGTGCGACTTGGAAGATAATCTTTGGCCGACGGAAATTGATCCCGGTCAGATCAGTCAGGTCATCGCCAATCTGGTCGTTAACGCAGAGCAAGCGATGCCCACCGGCGGAACACTTCATGTCACCTGCGAAAATTTCCGCCGGGACTCTGGGAAGAACGCAATGGTTCCGGATTTGCCAGCCGGCGAATTTGTTAAGATCACGATCAGAGACGAAGGCGTCGGCATTCCCGAGCAAAATCTGAAGCGAATTTTCGATCCTTATTTTACAACCAAACCAAAAGGAAATGGCCTTGGTCTGGCGACCGCCTATTCCATCGTCAAACATCACAAGGGTCTTGTCATCGTCGAATCCGAGGTGAATAAGGGTTCCACTTTCACCATTTACCTGCCGGCCGCGGCTCACGTCGCTGTACCAGAGGAAACAGGGTACGCCGGGGTGAAAGAACTCTCCGGAACGGGCCGTGTCCTAATCGTCGATGACGAAGAAGCCATTCGCACGCTGGTGGAATTCACGCTGACTCATCTTGGCTATAAAGTTTGCTCGGCCGCAACCGCGCTGGCGGGTGTTGAGCTTTATCGGCAAAGACTTCAGGCCGGTGAGCGATTTGATTGTGTCATCCTCGATCTCACTCTTCCCGGCGGGATGGGCGGAAGAGATGCGCTCAAACTTTTGCTCGAAGTCGATCCTTCAGTGAACGCAATTGTTTCGAGCGGTTACGCGATGGATGCCACCATGAGCCACTATCAGGATTTTGGCTTTCGTGGCGTGATTACCAAACCGTACGAAGCAGCCGACCTTGGTCGCACCGTCCGCGAAGTTATCGAATCAGGGCGAATAAAGGTCGTGCCTGACTTTGATTTGCAGGCAGCGGGCTAGAGCGGTTTAAAGAAACCTGTAGCCCACGAAACACACGGACGAGATGAATCCGGAATCTCTTCCGCTTATTTAGCGTCTTTCGTGGGCTGGCCCGGCTGTAGATTATTTAAACTCTCCAACCGACGACCGAGCGTGAGCGACGTTCGTCAACGCGCGCTATCGTGCCGCCAACTCTTTCGCTGCCAATCTCTTCATTTTGCGAGTTAGCATCGAGTGTTGCATATGCGACATCCAAATGTTAACTCCGTGCGCCCCCGCTATGCCTTAACTCTTAGGGTTTGTTCTCGAGCTGGTTCTCCAAGATCTTACCCAGCAAAAGGAGAGCGACGCCACAAAACATTCCCTTGGCGAAAAAGTAAGTCGGAATTCCACCCGCGACGATGTTTGTGGGAACGATCGGTTTGTCTTTGTCCTCTTTCACCGCTGCGAACGAGCAGAGAATGAAAATAAGAAGAGCGATTAACGGATTGAAGATCCTCAGATAGGTGCGCATGAGATGCCAGAATGCCGAAGCAATTCGCGAAACGCGAGCAAAAGTCCGAGCCGGACTGGCCCCTTTTCTATTTCAACCGCGGCAGCAGTCGCTCGAGAATGCTTGCGACTGATTCCTCAATGCTCTGCTGGTCTGTTCGCACCACGATCTCTGGATCGACGGGAAATTCATACGGCGCGTCGATCCCGGTAAACTCCCGAATCTCCCCTGCCCGCGCTTTCTTATAAAGATTTTTCGGATCGCGCTCTTCACAAACCTCTAGCGGCGCATCTACAAAAACCTCAATAAATTCGGCGTTGCCCTCCAGGGCAATGGCGCGGGCCCGCTGCCGATCGACGCGATAAGGAGAGATGAAGGCGGTGATGACGACATTGCCGGCGTCCGCCATTAGCTTTGCTACCTCGCTCACGCGCCGAATGTTTTCGACTCGATCTGCCGGCGCAAATCCGAGATTGGAATTCAGGCCATGCCGAATATTATCACCGTCCAGGACATAGGGATGCATTGCCCGGATAAAAAGTTCTCGTTCGAGCGCTTGGGCGATCGTCGACTTGCCAGATCCGGAGAGCCCGGTTAGCCAGATCACGGCACCGCGATGTCCATGTTGGACAGCGCGCGCTTGCGCATTGATTTTTCCTTCGCTCCAGAAAATATTCTTGCTCTTGATCGCGCCGCGATCGGTATAAACGCCCCCGTGAACAATCCCGCCGCCGCAGATCACCCCATCATCTACCAGAACGAAGCGACCGAGTGGCGGAAGGCGATCGTGGTTATCCAGCACGATCGGCGCACGCGTTTGAATGGTTAGACGACCGACCTCATTGCGCGCGAGCTGATCGGCCTTGGTCGGGCTTCGTTCGAGCGACGAGGAATCCATCACCTCATCGAGGGATACGATCTGACATTTCACTTCCTGAGTCGCCAGGCGCGCAGTGTAAAGATGCGATAAACGCGCCGGCTGACGCGCAAAATCTGTTCGCGCAACGTGATGCCAATCGAATCGCCCGCAATCGCCGTTTCGGGCTTCGCGCGCGGCGACCTTTCGGCCGAGGTAACAGGCTGCCAATGTTCGATCGACTGGACCATCGACGTTTTGTTGGCGGGTGAAAAAACTAATTCGTCGCCAACTTGAAGTGTCCCTGTTTCGATACGACCGGCGATAATTCTGCGATCGTCGAATTTGTAAACGTCCTGCACGCAAAGACGCAGCGGCAGATCGGTTGGTGGGGCAAGTGACGTCATTTCATCGAGCGCCTCGGCCAAAGTCGGCCCGCTATGCCACTCCATTTTTTTGCTACGGGCAGTGATGTTCTCGCCGAATCGCGCCGAGGCTGGAATAAAAATGTTGGTCTCCAAATTCAGCGTCTTCAAAAATGCGCGATACTTCTTCTCGATTTCGAGGAAGCGCCCTTCGGAATAGTCCGCCAAGTCCATTTTGTTGACGACAACGCAGAATTGCCGCACTCCGAGCAAGCTCAGCAAATAGGCGTGCCGTTTCGATTGCTCCTGCACGCCCTCATTAGCAGCGATTACGAGCACAGCCGCATCCGCGCTCGAAGCACCGGTGATCATATTTTTCAAGAACTCCTTGTGACCAGGCGCGTCGATGATCATGTAGTTCCGCTTCGCCGTTTTGAACGGAATCTGGGTCGTATCGATAGTGATGTTTTGCTCTTGTTCTTCGAGCAAGGCATCGAGAAGAAAGGCAAACTCGAACTCCATGTTTTCTGCGGCGCAGGCGCGTTGCACCTGCTCGAGTTTCCCTTCCGGCAGCGAATTAGTGTCGCTCAGGATGCGACCAATGAGGGTGGACTTGCCATGATCGACGTGGCCGACGAAGACGATTCTCAGATGCGCAGCATCTGAGAAGTGCGGATCGCGGATTGCGGATTGCGGATTGTTCGATTGCTTGGCGCCAACTGCTCGTTTCGTCATTTTTCTGAATCGGTCAGGTCCTAATTATTTAGCGAGAGTGTAATCACGAGGGTGTCGAAGTGCGTGAAGCACAGCCGAAGCGGTGAACTAGATCGCGATAATTCATCAAGCATCCAGAATCCAGCATTCCGCGATCACAAAAACCCCTTCGCCCGCAGCTTCTGCATTGCATTCCGCTCATGGTGGTCCTGGGCGCGCCCGGCGCGCTCACTCGTGCGCGTGGTTTCTAATTCAGCAATGATAGCGTCAATGGTCTCTGCGTTGCTCGTGATCGGTTTCGTAATTGGACTGCAGCCGAGCGAGCGATAGCGCTGGCCATTTTTCGCAAAGTACATTTTCGGAATCGGAATGTTTTCGCGCTGGATGTAGCGCCAAATGTCGACTTCGGTCCAATCCAACAGCGGTTGCACGCGCACGTGCTCGCCTTTGGCAGCAGTGGTGGCGAATTGCCCCCAGAATTCAGGCGGCTGATCCTTGTAGTCCCATTCGAATTGCGCGTTGCGCCGTGAGAAATAACGCTCCTTTGCCCGGGTCGGATCTTCATCGCGCCGGATGCCGGTGATGAGCGCGTCCCATTTATATTGCCCCATCGCTTGCTGAAGCGCGACCGTTTTCAACTCATGAGTTACCGTCACCGGATCGTGCGTTTCGTAGCCAATGCCACGGGCGCGCGCTTCTTCGTTGGTCTTCACGATCAGGTTCAATTTGTAATGCGCAGTGGCCCATTCGCGGAACTCGACCATCTCCGGAAACTCGTAGGTGGTGTCGATGTGTAAAACCGGAAACGGCACCCGGCCAAAAAAGGCTCTGGACGCTAACCAGATTAAGACATTTGAGTCTTTGCACATCGACCACGGCATCGCGATATTTTTGAAGGTGTGGTAGGCTTCGCGGAAAATAAAGACGCTCTGATTTTCCAGTCGGTCGAGATGGGTGCGAGTTGTCATCGAAGTTTTTGCGGAGGCGTTCTATACAATTCGGAAGCTCTCATTGCAAAGGGCGTCGGCCTCCCTCGATGTAGCAGCTTCTGTGCGCTCCTTCCTCGTTTGTGCGCTTACTATGACAGGGCCGAGCTGTCCCCCGCGCACGCGGTCATTCTTGCATGCCGACCCGCTCAAGTTAGTGTTGAGCTGTGCCGCAAACTGCCGCCTACGATTCAAAAATTGAGGGCAACGTGATCTTCACGCAGCTCGATGCTGCCATGAATTGGACGCGCAAGAATTCGCTCTGGCCCATGCCGATGGGTCTGGCCTGTTGCGCAATCGAGCTGATGGCGACCGCCGCTTCGCGATTCGATATCGCACGGTTCGGTTCCGAAGTGATGCGATTCTCGCCGCGGCAATGCGATGTCATGATTGTTGCCGGCACCGTTACTTACAAAATGGCGCTGGCCGTAAAACGTATTTGGGAACAAATGCCGGAACCGAAATGGTGCATCGCCATGGGTGCGTGCGCCTCGAGTGGCGGGATGTATCGCAGTTATGCCGTGCTGCAAGGCATCGATCAACTTATTCCTGTGGATGTTTACATTTCGGGTTGTCCCCCTCGCCCGGAAGCCTTGTTAGAAGGATTAATTCGCTTGCAGAAAAAAATTGAGGGCGAACAGGCGTTTTTGAATCAGAAACCAAAGCTTGCCCGCGAGTTTATTCCCGAGATTGAGAAGCGAACTCGTCCCGGTCCCTCCCCCCGTGGCGGCGTCACCGGAACTGCGCCGTCCACGAGTTCACTCACATGAGTCCTACTTCTCCTCTGCGAGGCTTAGGAATTAGACGATAAAATGACCGGGCGGGATTTGCTTAAGTCACTTAGTCGCCTTCTCGGCGCGAAAATTCAAAGCCGGATTGAATTTCGTCGCGAGACAACCTTCACCATTCAGCCGGAAGACTTGCATGAAATGGCCAAGTTCTGCCGGGACGAACTCTCGTTTGATTATTTAATCGATATCTCCAGCGTGGATAATTTCGGTGAAGAACCACGATTCGAGGTCGTTTACGAACTTTACTCAATGACGCTCGCAGTTCATCTGCGCCTAAAACTCGCAGTTAGCGAAGAAGTCTGCGCGGTCGATACGGTGTCGGACATTTGGCCGACGGCCGATTGGCATGAGCGCGAGATTTACGACATGATGGGCATTCGCTTCAACAACCACCCTGATTTACGCCGCATACTGATGTGGGACGGCTACCCCTTTTTTCCCTTGCGAAAAGATTTTCCACTCGAGGGTTTGCCGAGTGAGATGCCTGACGTCGCGTTCACGTCCGCAGCGCCCATGGAAGGCGGCCCCTTTGTTACTCAACCGTCGACTGCGACCGCAAAGGATCGCGAGCCACGCGCCAAACGGCCCGATCTGAACCAGTAGCTGAAACTTGCGGCGTTATCTTTCGCTTGCGCTGATCGCTGTGTTGATTGCGGCGGCGGCCACTTTTTTGTTTGAAGCACGCCAGAAACCGGCGGCGAATACGCGGGGCAAAACCGACAGGATATTAGTCGAAAAAAGCGCGCGCCGATTAACGCTATTTTCTGCTGGGCGAAAATTAAAGGAATATCGAGTCGCGCTCGGTTTCTCTCCGGCTGGGCGGAAACAACGCGAAGGCGATGGCCGGACACCGGAAGGAAATTACACAATTGACTTTCACAAATCCGACAGTGCCTTCCATCGCGCCCTGCACATTTCCTACCCGGATGCAGCAGACACCGCCCGAGCGGAAGAGGCGGGTGTGGCCCCGGGCGGGGACATCATGATTCACGGTTTACCGAACGGCTTGAGTGCATTGGGGCCAGCCCATCGCGTGCGCGATTGGACCGCAGGCTGCATTGCCGTGACTGATTCTGAGATGGACGAGATTTGGGCTTCAGTAAACGACGGGACAGCGATCGAAATTCGGCCTTAAAGACAGCGGAGGGACTCACCGCGCACGTGTTTAGGGACGAAGGCGGCGTCAAGGCAGCCTGTAGTATTGCTTAGGACGGTGACTTTCACGCCGCGCGTCCGTCATCCCGAGCGCAAGCGAGGGACCCCACCTAAAGATCGTGGATTACACGAGGGAGTTTGAATAATCATCTCTTACTCGCGAGGTCCCTCACCGGCTCCGCGGTTCGGGATGACAAACGAATTCTGGGCAATACCTCGAGCTGGTATGAAGCTGCAACGTTGCCGCTAAACACATCCTCGCCGCGGCGAGTCCGGACACCCCGGAACCGCGTCCCTCCAAGTCAGGCTACAGTCGCGGCAACGCTTCCCCAAGGACGCGGGAAAAATCCTTTGCTGCCTTACGGCCAGTCTCCAACACTTCGTCGTGGCTGAGTCTGGTTGACGAAAGTCCAGTGGCTGAATTTGCAATGCAGGAAAATCCCGCGACTTCCATTTCAAGCGCGCGTGCCAGGATTACTTCGAGCACGGTTGACATCCCCACCACATCGGCGCCGAGGTCTTGCAGCATTCGGACCTCCGCCGCGGTTTCGTATTGCGGACCAATGACAGCGGCGTAAACGCCCTGATGCAAAAACACGCCAATCTTCTGCGCCGCATCACGAAATTGTTTCTGCAATCGCGGTGAATAAGCATCGCTCAGGTCGAGAAATTCTGGCCCGCCAATCAGGGGCGAAGTTCCGGTGAGATTCAGATGATCGTTGATCATCATCCAATCACCCGTCTTGAATTTCTGATTCAACGCCCCCGCAGCGTTTGTAACGACAAGCTTCTCAATTCCTCCGTTCGCGAGCATGCGCACATTCGCGGTCACCTCACCCGCTGAATAGCCTTCGTACAAATGGACGCGGCCCTGCGCGAAAATTATGCGCACACCTGAGATTTCGCAGAGCGAGAATTTTCCGGCGTGGCCGGGGACACGCGGTTTCGGCAGTGCAGGAAACTCAGCGTACTCGACCGAGTCGATCGGGTCCTGAACAATCGCATTCAAGCCCGACCCGAGAATGATTGCAAATTTTGCCTTCCAGTGGCGTAGCCGTTGCAGCGCGTCGCTCATTGGCGAATCGAACAGAGCCTTGTTATGGCGACTTGATGTTAGAATTTAAGCGGTGAGGCCGCATACTAGTCAGCATCGCCCGACGGAGCGGCCGATCCACCTTCACTGGGCTCACGCGGCGGAGACCGGTGGCGCAGTCGCCGGTTTGCGCGTTGTCACCATTACATCGGGCCGGACCGAATCGTCGCGCTGCGTAGCCGATTTTGTTTCCTGTCTGGGATAGGCGATGCGGCTGTGGAGCATCGTCATGAGAGTGAATCGGAAGCGCTCCGCAATCACGCGCACATCGCGCAAAGTCAGATCACATTCGTCGAGCTGATGATCGCTGATACGCTGATCGATGATGTCGTTAACCAGTTGTTCGATTTTCGCCGGTGTCGGTTTTTCCAAACTACGTGACGCGCTTTCCACCGCATCAGCCAGACTGACGATTGCGCTTTCTTTCGTTTGCGGCTTCGGGCCGCTATAGCGAAAACTTTCCTCGCGCACTTCCGGAATAT
The DNA here is from genome assembly GCA_003219095.1 of Verrucomicrobiota bacterium. Taxonomy (GTDB): domain Bacteria; phylum Verrucomicrobiota; class Verrucomicrobiia; order Chthoniobacterales; family UBA10450; genus AV69. The sequence goes on along the minus strand of QHPM01000103.1, from coordinate 6,991 downwards.
CGTCCTGGCGCATTTTCATGATTTTTCCGCCGGCGCGCGCATCCTCATGCATTTGCTGGGCGCGTTTGTAGAAATAGTAGACCAGTGAAGTCCCGTGATGTTCCTGAATAATGTCGATAATGCGCTGATTAAGTTTGTATTTGAGCGCGAGATCGACCCCTTCCTTCACGTGCGCGATGATGATCAACGCACTCATTGTCGGCGCCAGATCCTCATGCGGGTTGCGCTCGAAGCTCATGTTTTCGGTAAAATAGTCGGGCTTAACCAGTTTCCCGACATCATGGAAATAGGCACAGACGCGACAGAGGGTGGCGTTGGCGCCGATCGCTTCGGCCGCGGCTTCGGCCAGGTTCGCGACCACCAAACTGTGATGGTAAGTGCCCGGCGCTTCGATGGTCATGCGACGCAAAAGCGGGTGGTTCAAATCCGATGCTTCCAGCCATGAAATATCAGTGGTGATTTGGAACAACGGCTCGAACATCGGGAGAACGCCGCCAACGATCGTGGCGGTGACAATCCCGTTGCCGATGGCAAAGGCGCTCTGCAATCCGATCATCGGCCAATCATTTGCCGTAGGCGGAAAAAGATTGATCGGGCCGATGAAACCAAAGGTGAGCGACAAAATCCAAATTGCGACGCCAACCCCCAGCCCGGCGCGAACCAGTTTACTACGGCGACGCACCTGTAGCGTGAGGTAAACAGCGGTGAATCCACTGATCATTCCCGTCACGAGCAAAGGAGCGTCAATTTTCCCAAAAAGAACGCTGCTCCAAAGACTGACGAAGACGGCGGCATATAATCCGTGATTGCGGCCGAGAAGGACGCTTAGCAAGAGCGGGGCAAGCGCGAAAGGAGTGAGCAATTCCGCCATGTCGGTTTGCAAGCGAAGGACACCGCTATTGCAAAGAACGTAGATAAATTTTGTGAGCGCCAGCTGCACCAGCATGACTCCGAAGACGAGGAGAATGCGCGAGTTTTGGGAAAAAGTGCGCGGCTGATTGATCCATAGCATCATCAGCGCGATCAGGAAAAAGAGCAGGGCGATGACAAAATTTTTCGTTGGCTCAGGTTGGTTGCCGCTGAAGATGAGCAAAGCCAGGCCGGCGATGAAGCCTGCGAAAAGGACCCCTTTCATGCCCCAGGAATACTCAAGCCCGCGCAAGACTTCGTTGCGGGCGCGACGGCGTCGCAATTTTCCCGAAGCCAGGCCCCGGCGGATCAATTCGCTACGTTTGAAAAAATCGATCATTACTTACGCCCCGAGGGCGTCCGATGCTGCTGATAGGCATTAATAATGGCACGGACCAGGGGGTGACGCACGACATCCCGTTCGGTAAAATAGCTCATTGCGATGCCGGGCACGGCCTTGAGGGCCTGCAAGGCCTCGACCAGGCCGGAACGCTTATTTGCGGGCAGATCAATTTGGGTAACATCCCCGGTAACGACGCACTTGGAATTCATCCCGATGCGCGTAAGTAACATGAACATCTGCTCGGTAGTGGCGTTTTGCGCTTCATCCAGGATAACAAAGGCATTGTTCAGGGTGCGACCGCGCATGTAGGCAAGCGGCGCCACTTCGATGACTTCCCGGGAAAGTGCGCGGTCCAATTCCTCCGCCTCCATCATGTCATGCAAAGCATCATAGAGCGGACGCAAATAAGGGGTGATTTTTTCCTGCAAATCTCCCGGGAGAAATCCGAGCGCTTCGCCCGCTTCCACCGCCGGGCGAGCCAAAATGATCCGCGACACCTGTTCCTTCTTTAACGCTGCCACCGCCATCGCAACCGCAAGATAAGTTTTGCCGGTCCCGGCCGGGCCGATCGCGAAGACGACATCGTATTTCTCGATCGCCTCGACATAATTCTTCTGGCCAACCGTGCGCGCGATGACCGGCGCCTTACGCGACGAGGTCACGATCCGGGCAGAAATGGCATCCGATAAATTATCGGCGCGTTCTTCACTCACGGAATTAAGGGCGTAATTGAATTCATGTTTCTGAATATCAACGCCGCGTTTGCGCGCTTCTTCCAGCTGATCGAAGACGCGCTGGGCGCGATCTAATTTCTCCGGCTCACCTTCCATTTTCACCCATCCTTCACGTGTCGTCACCCGCACGCCGAGGGAATCTTCCAAGTTTTTCAGCAGCTTGATATCGTTGGCGTAGAGCGATTGTAACGCACGCGCGCTTTCAAATTCCAACGTTCGAGTTTCTGTCACCAATCTAATTACCTAATCTTAGTTCTATTCCTATTCTTCTGCTGAAAGAGTAGGAGTAAGAATACGAATAAGAGTCTATCGAAATCCGTAAACCAGCGCCCAATGGGTGCGTTCCTCCGGCGACTCTTCGATCGAGACGATGATGAAATAGCTATCGGTGGAGGTGGGAACGATATGGGCAGCGGCATAATGCCCTTTTTGCCAGCTATCAGGCTGCTCGACTAATTTTCCGTCCTTATCGTAAATATGCACCGAAATCCTTGCATGACCGACTTCTGTGCCCAGCCAAAACCAATATTCGTTGCCTTTAAATAGCTGCTGGCGCACGGCTTTCTTTTCGCCCGCCGCGAGGTCACCGCCCCAATAATCTTCGCGCACTTGAAACCCTTCCCGAACGTAGGGCTCCGCCGCCTGCAACGCGAAGGATTGGGCATCGTCAACCGAAGCAATCGCAGTCGTGCCCAGAATGAGCGGGACGACTACTAAAATGAATATGCCCTGGCGACGCGGATTCATCACTAACGCGTCACGATCTCGCCATCAAGGCGCGTCGTGATTTCGTTAATCTTCCTCACCGCGTCCGGTGAGATCGGTTTGCTCCCGGAATCAATCAACGGTCGCACTTCCACTAACGCGCGTTTAATACTCTCCAACACAGGTACGCTGTATTCCGGCATAGCGGTTAATCGATCGCCGAAGTACCTGAGCAGGTCCGGTTGATGCAAAAGCTCTGCGCCTTCCTGGGTAAAATGTTTGCTCACTACGGCGGTGAGGATCTGCGTGCCACGCAACCAGCCGCCAAGGCTGACCAACTGCGAGAGTTTTTGGTCCTGCAGCTCGTTCATCGCCCCCTGGACGCTACTCTGAGTGCGATCCAGCTCCTGGCGGACGCTTTCCCATTTGCGTCTGTCAGCCGCTTCCGTGATCGCCTTCGCGTGTGGCGTAATGGAAGCGCCTACTCCAATCCCCTTGGCTAGCGAAAGGACGCGTTGCCCGATTTCTTTGACTGCGGGCGCATCCTGCGCTTGGACCGCGATAAATCCATCGGCGATCACGTTACCAAGCAGAAGCGCAGTCCTGGGCCGCTCGCTGAAATTGGCCCCTTTTTCCGTCCGAACGAACTCTTTCCAGTTGACGGGGCCCAGTTTGTTGAGTGCGCCGAAGACTTCATTCGGCAACGGCACCACCACATCCTCCACTTTCTTGTACTGCTTTACATCGATATGCTGCGGCGCTTGCGCGGCCTGCGCGCTAAACCCAATCACCGCGAGTGCAAACCCCGCCCACTTGTTAATTTTAAATACTGAAATCATCGGCTGCTTCGACTGTTGATTTCGACCCGGTATTCAGGATTAATGCAACTCTAAATGGAACTAACTTTTGCTCAACTCCACCCTTTGACTTCCTTTAATCGCATCAACCCTATCGTGTGGCGGCATCCGCCCTCCGATTTGTGAATTCAGAACGACTCCAACAAATTCTTGAGCGCGCTGGCAAACAACGCCTGCTCGTCATTGGCGACTTGATGCTCGACGAGTTCGTTTGGGGCAAGGTTGGTCGCATTTCGCCCGAGGCGCCCGTGCCGGTGGTGGAAGTCTCCGGCGAATCGTTTTATCCCGGGGGCGCGGCCAACGTCGCCCGCAATTTGCGCGAGTTTACCGCGCATGTCGGCGTCGTCGGAATGATTGGTCGTGACCGCGGCGGAGAACAGCTCCGGCAGTTACTGGCCGACCAAAAAATCGATACTTCCGCCTGCTCGATCTCGGCGGATTTTCCCACCATTGTTAAGACCCGGATTATTGCGCGGCAACAGCAAGTTGTCCGGGTGGATCGCGAAAAAGTTCTGGCCCCGGATGAAAAGCAGATCGGCTCGATTGTCGCGGACGTAAAAAAAATGTTGCCGGAAATCGACGGCATCATTTTCGAAGATTACGGCAAAGGATTTCTCGCCGAAAAACTTGTTTCAGAAATCATTGCTCTGGCGCGAGAGAGCAAGAAGGTAGTCGCAGCTGATCCGAACCCGCGCCACAATATTCCGTGGCATGGCTTGTCGGTCGTAAAACCGAATCGCAGCGAAGCGTTTCACGCCGCCGGGATTCCGCTGCAAGAATCGGACGCGGACGATAATATTTTGAAAGAGGTCGGCGCGACTCTGTTACAAAAATGGCAGACGGAGTTAATCCTCATCACTCTGGGCGAGGAAGGAATGATGCTTTTCCAGCGCGGTCAGAAGCCGCATCATGTGCCGACCAAGGCTCGACAGGTCTTCGACGTTTCGGGCGCGGGTGATACCGCCATCGCTCTGTTCACACTCGCGCTTTGCAGCGGCGCCACACCGCTGGAAGCGGCTGAGATTGCCAATCACGCCAGCGCCGTCGTCGTAGGCAAACTGGGGACAGCAACAGTTTCACCGGAGGAGTTGCGAAAGAATTTCGAAAATGGCTGAGAGAAAAACGCCAGCCGTTTTCTTCGATCGCGATGGAACCATCATGCAGGATGTCAATTACTGCTCCGATCCAAAGGATGTGCACGTATTCCCTTTTGTGGCGGAATCGCTGCGAAAATTAAAAGCGCGCGGATTCAATTTGATCATGATTACAAACCAAAGCGGGATCGGCCGCGGTTATTTCACGCGCGAACAATATAACGCGGTGCACGCTGAAGTGCTCCGGCAATTAGGCGAACCACTCATCGATGCGACTTACGTTTGTCCCGACGTGCCCGGTGTGGAATCGACCTGTCGCAAACCCGCGCCCGGAATGATCTTGCAAGGCGCGCGCGAGCACATGGTGGATCTCAGCCATTCAATTATGATTGGCGACAAAGAAATTGATGTGCACTGCGGGCACAACGCTGGAATCAAAGCGATTCGTGTCCGGACTGGTTTTGAATCGAACACCGCCGACAGTTCGGCCGACTGGATCGCACAAGATTTCGCGGAAGCGGCCGAGATTACTTTGACGAAGTTCGCGCCGGCATGATGACGTCCCGCACGGTCATCCCGAGCGTAAGCGAGGGACCCCACCTATACCGCTGGATCACCCAAGTTAACTTGTGTAACCAACACCGGACTCGCGTGGTCCCTCGGTCCCAGCCGGACTGGCATTGTCTGCGCAGCTCGGGATGACAAATGAGCGGGAACGCCGTCATCATTCCCGCGCGCTGGGGCTCGACCCGATTCCCAGGAAAGCCGCTGTATCAAATCGCGGGGAAACCGTTACTTCGGTATGTCTGGGAACGTTGTCAGCGTGCGCGCAAAATCGACAGCACGATCATCGCTACTGACGACATGCGTATCGCGGAATCGGCGTTCGCTTGGGGCGCGGAAGTGGCGCTCACTTCCCCGAAGCATCAGAGCGGAACGGATCGGATCGCGGAGGTGGCGAAGCGCGCGAAAGATTTTTCGCTCATCATCAATGTGCAGGGAGACGAGCCGCTGGTTGATCCGCGATTGATCGATCGCCTCGTCGAAACGTTACAGAAAAATCGCGAGCTCGGGATTGTTACCGCGGCGCATCCATTCGAAAATCCACGCGATGCTCTTTCCCCGCATCAGGTGAAAGTCGTAATCGATCATGTCGGTAACGCCCTGTACTTCTCGCGTGCGCCGATTCCATCGACAAAGAGCAGCGGTCCCTCCTTTTTCCTCCGTCATCAAGGCATCTATGGCTTCCGGCGGACAATGCTTTTGCAATTTGTGAAATGGAAACCAACGCCGTTGGAGCGCGCCGAATCGCTCGAGCAATTGCGTGCGTTGGAGAATGGTGTAAGGGTTCATGTGCTCGTCACTAAACATGGTTCCCCCGGCGTCGACACGCCGAAAGATGCTGAAGCGGTAGCCGCTTGGCTGCGCGCATCGTCAACCTTGCCCGCAGAGCGGCGGCTACAAAAATCGAGGGCCCGCCGATGAAATACATTTTCGTTACCGGCGGAGTGGTCAGTTCGCTCGGCAAAGGCCTGGCCGCAGCCGCACTCGGCACCTTGCTCGAGTTACGCGGGCTCCGCGTTGTTTTTCAGAAATTCGATCCCTATCTCAACGTCGATCCGGGAACGATGAGCCCATTTCAACACGGCGAAGTTTATGTGTTGAACGACGGCGCGGAGACAGATCTCGACCTCGGACATTATGAGCGTTTTACCAACTGCGTTCTTTCGCGGCACAATAATCTCACCAGCGGTCAGGTTTATGAGTCAGTAATCAATCGCGAGCGGCGCGGCGATTATCTTGGCAAAACGGTGCAGGTCATTCCGCATGTCACTGATCAGATCAAAGCACGTATCCGCGAGCTGTCTGACGAATCAAAATACGATGTCGTGATTACGGAGGTGGGTGGCACCACCGGTGACATTGAAGGTCTGCCATTTTTGGAAGCGATCCGGCAATTTATTCTCGAAGTCGGCCCGCAGAATGTCGTGAACATTCATGTTACCCTTGTCCCTTATATTAAGGCGGCCCGGGAATTAAAGACCAAGCCGACCCAGCAAAGCATCGCCAAGTTGCGCGAGATCGGTCTGCAACCGCAGGTCTTGATGTGCCGGACCGAGCATGCGCTGGACGCGGAGTTACGCCAGAAGCTTTCGATGTTTTGCAGCGTCGCACCGGAAGCTGTCATCGAAGTGCGTGATGTCGCCCACACCATCTACGAGGCGCCCCTGATGTTTCACGCCGAAGGACTCGATGCGCTTGTGTGTAAATTGCTTGGTCTGCAAACGCCGGACCCCGATCTGAGCAACTGGCGCAAATTTGTCGAGCGGGTGGTCTCGCCTAAAAAAC
>QHPM01000102.1 GCA_003219095.1 Verrucomicrobiota bacterium | reverse complement strand
CGGTTTGCATTTTGCCGATATCGAAAATTTATTGCGCGTGCTGACGAAGCTGCGCGACGCCGGAAATACGCTGGTGGTGATCGAGCATAATCTCGAAGTAATTAAATGCGCCGACTGGTTGATCGATCTCGGATCGGAGGGTGGCGAGCGGGGCGGCAAAATCATCGCTGCTGGTCTACCGGAGAAGATCGCGGAAACGGCGGGAAGTTATACCGGACAATTTTTGCGTCCACTGTTGCAATGAATCTTTGGCGAAACCTCGGCCGGGCGATTTTTGTCGCTACAGTTGCATTCGCGGTTCCGGCTGGTGGACAAATCACGACAGAAATCGCGGAGGCTGCCCGGCCCCTCGACGAAGAGGTGCCAGAAGTCGCCGTTTACCAGTTACAAAAACTGGTTGCCGGCCTCAGCGGAACGGATGCGATCAAGGCCAAGGAAAAACTGGCAGAGGCCCTGATTGCGGAGCGGCGCTCGAGCGAGGCGCTCCAATTGCTGGAAGAGCCGGCGTTGCGCGATTCGACAAGCGGAAGATTTCTCCGCGCTCAGGCGTTAACGGGACTGAATCGGTACGGCGAAGCGCTTCAGTTGTATCGCAAGATCGCGAATGACAACAGCCTGCCGCAACGGGCTGCTGCTGCATTTGGTACTGCGGAAATGTTGCGGGCGCTCAATCAAACCGAAGAAGCCATTGGGACTTATCACGCGCTCGAAAACGATCCGCGCTTCGGTATCTCGTCGCGCCTGCGCGAGGCGGAATTGTTTATCGCGAAACGAGACAGCGCCATGGCGAAACGTGTTCTCGACGGCACGCAGGCCAAAATCGCGACTGATAAACGGCAAAAACGCTTATTGCATGCACGGATCGAGTTGCTCAATCAAAGGCCGGAGAAAGCAATCGAATTGCTTGATTCGCTGGTGAAGAAACCGGAAGGCGAATCGCGGGAGACGGCGATCGCCGCGCTTTTTGCACTGGCTGACGCGCATTTGCAGATGAATACGCCGGAAGCAGGCGATGATTATTTGGAAGACTTTATCGATCGGCATCCGATTGATCCTGCGCTGCCTCAGGTTTTCGCCAAGCTGGATCAGGTTTACCGCGCCGAGCGCAAGCCACCGCGTAACGAATTGGAAAAATGGGCGCGCGATGCCACGCAACCGAGACGCGGATTTGCGCGATGGTATCTCGCGCAAAGCGAGCTGCGTTCCGGCCGCCGCGAAGAAGCGATCCGCCAGTTCGAGCAAATTCGAAGGACAACGCCGGTGCCGGCGGTGCTTGCGCCCGCGCTCCTGCAATATGCACGGCTGCAAATCGAGGCCGGGAAAGACAATGAGGCTCTCGCTATTCTCAGCGAAGTGGGAAAGACGAACCCGGCGCCGCAGGTACGCGAGCAAATTGATTTCGAATCGGGACGCGCAATGTACGCAGCACTGAAATTTCAGGACGCAGCCGATCGTTTTGAGACTCTGGGAAACAATCGCTCCGCCCTCGCGCCAGCAGCGCTTGTTAATGCTTCGCTCGCGTCGCTTCGGGCGGACGATAAAACAAAAACCGAACGCGAGAAGGCAGAACTGGCCAGGCGCGGTCAATTCGATGAAGCAGCAGACGTCGCTCTGGAGCAGGCGGTCGTCGCGGCCAAGCAAGATGAAAAGAATGCCGGTGCGCTGTTGCAGGATTTTGTTCGCCGTTTTCCGGATCATCCGCGCGTTTCTGAAGCGCAGATGGCATTGGCTGAGATGGCGTATCATGCCGCCCCGCCGAGGCTCGATGAGGCAGAAAAAAACCTGGCGGCAGCGCGCGCGGCGCATCCAACGGAACTTGCAGCCGAGCATGCTGATTATCTCGCGATCTGGCTGGCGGATGCCCGCGGCGCGGACAGCGATCGTGTCATCGCATCGGCCCGTGATTTTCTACGTGCACATCCCAACTCGCCATTGGTGGCGGAAGTCCGTTTGAAACTGGCCGAATCGCATTTTCGCCGACAGGATTTCGCCAGCGCACAAACAGAATTCGAAACCCTGGCACAGGAGAACCCAAAATCGGCGCTAACGGAGCAAGCGCTCTTTCTGGCCGCGCAATCGGCCATGGCCAGCATGGCCATCCAGTCGCTCGATCATGCCTTGGAATTGCTGACGCAAGTGGTGGCAATCAACGGCGAATTTCGATGGGCGGCGCGCAATGAACAGGCGGCAATCGAGCGCCGGTTGGGAAAATCACAAGATGCCCAGGCGCTGTACGATGAAGTGCTCAAGGGAGATGCACGTGGAGCGGAAAAGCGCGAAGCTTTGTGCGGAAAGGCCGACATTTTTTTCGAGCAAGCCAGTGCCAACGCCGCCAACCTCGATCGCGCAGTCGGAACTTACGATCAGCTGGCCAACGAAGCAGTGAATCAGCCGCATTGGCGCAATCAGGCACTGTTCAAGAAAGGGGTTTGCCTGGAGAAAGAATCAGATCGCGACGGCGCGCTTGCGACCTTCTATCGCATTCTTGAGTTTAACCCCTCACCCGACCGGCCGCCGGAATTTTTTTGGTTTTATAAAGCCGGATTTAATGCGGCGCGATTACTGGAAGAGCAGCAAAAATGGGAAGCGGCCGCGGCGATTTACGAAAAATTGGTGGCGGCCAATGGACCGCGCAGTGAGGAGGCCGATGCACGACTTGGCCAATTGCGTCTGGAGCATTTTCTCTGGCAATAACGGGAGGAAAATTGATTGCGATTGTCGTTGTGTTGTTCCGAGAAATGCCGGATAATCCAGATATGAAAACACCATTCAGGCTGTCCGGCCTGGTTGGTTGGATGGGACGGTGCGGCGTCGCGCTTATCGCGCTGGCGTTTTGCGCATCGGCACTTGCTGATCCGAGCAAGAACGTAGTAGAGCCCAAGGCACAGGTAAGCAAAATCCAAACAGCACCTCGCAGTGTTGTCGCCAAAAAGCTATACTTCGTATTTACCGGCGGGTCGGCAATTCCCCAGCCAATCGACCGCGTGAGCGGCCCAATTCCAACCACTGCGGTCCCGATGATAGTACTCGGGAATTTCAGTGGCGAGTAAGCGGCAGTAGAATTTTTCGCCGCGGTAACGCGCTTGAAAAAGCGCGAGTGGAAAGTTTATTTTTTTCGCCAATCCATTAAGGCACGCAATCGACGTCCGGTTTTTTCCAGCGGGTGACGTCGCCCCTCTTGCAACAGCGCACGATAGCGTTTCCCTCCGGTTTTCATCTCGCGGATAAATTCGTGCGCAAATTTTCCGGTGCGGATTTGTCCCAGTGCCATCGCCATCTTTTTGCGAACCTGCTTATCCACAATTTTTGGTCCAACGGTGAGATCGCCCCATTTTGCGGTATCGGAAATCAGGTCGCGCATACCTGCGATTCCTGCTTCGTGGATCATATCGACGATGAATTTTAGTTCGTGCAGGCATTCGAAGTAAGCCAGTTCCGGCGCATAACCGGCGCGAACCAAAGTCTCGAACGCGGCCCGAATAAGCGCGGTTGTTCCGCCGCATAATACCGCCTGCTCCCCGAACAGATCGGTCTCCGTTTCTTCGCGAAAAGTTGTTTCGATTACGCCGGCTCGGGCGCACCCGATTGCTTTGGCCCACGCGAATGCAATCGGACGCGCCTGACCGCTGAAATCGTTTTCCACGGCGAGCAAGGCCGGGACGCCGCGGCCTGCTTTAAACTCGCGCCGCACCATTTGCCCTAATCCTTTTGGCGCTACCATGACCACGTCCACATTGCGCGGAGGGACGACAGTCCGATAAACGACGGTAAACCCGTGAGCAAAGAGAAGCGTCTGTCCACGTCGTAAATACGGCGCGATTTGTTTCGCAAAAATCTTTGGCATCTTTGTGTCCGGCAGCGCGAGAAAAACAATGTCGCTTTGCCGAACCGCTTCCGAGGTCTCCAGCATAGTAAGTTTGTACGCCCGCGCCGCCGCACGCGATTCGCTGCCGCGATGTAATCCAACTACGACTTCGAACCCGTTGTCGCGGAGATTCAAGGCGTGGGCATGACCTTGCGAGCCAAACCCGATCACGCCGCAGATCTTGCCGCGCAGTGGGTCGAGTTTGATCTGTTGGTCGCGATAAATTCGCAGCGGCATCGCCGGACAGAGTGGCTGATGCGGCCACGCGCGCCAAATTGAATTTAATTGGCCGCGATCCGCTGCGAGGCTGCCATCGCCTGTAGATGCGCCACTTTATCACGCGCTTTTTGTGCTTCAGCGACGCGCCCCATTTTGTCCAGAACCTCTGCCAGCATGAGATACTGCCGGGGCTGATCGGGCTCGCGAGCAACGGCGCGACGTTGTGCTGCCAAGGCTTCCGCGAACTGGTTCCGGCGCAGCGAAATTTGCATGAGCAAGTTCAAAGCGCTGACATCATGCACGTCGAGCATGGCGGCGTAACGCAGTGCGCGAGTGGATCGAACAACATCGTTATTCTCCGCGTAAAGACGGCCTTCTGCCAGCCAGGCGGCGTGATGCCACCAATTTTCATGAATATAACCTTCAATAAGATGGAGCGCTGGAAGTGGACCTTGTGTTCGTCGCAGGAATTCCGATTCAAGACTGATCAGTTCCCATACTTGAGGGTAATCGGCGCGCGCGCTCTCGAGCACCGCGATTGCGCCGACATCGTCTTTCGCTCGCGAGCGCATGTGCGCGAGGTTGAACGCGGCGATCCAGGTGCGAGGATATTGACTTCTCGATTCCTTGGCTTGCTCGGCACCCCGCGCAAATAAGGCTTCGCTCTCGGCAACCTTTCCCTCGTGTGCCAGAACACTAGCGAGATTATTGCGCGCGACCGGATAGTCCGGGGTGGTTTCGAGTATATGGCGAAGCATCTTCTCTGCTACGAGATATTGGCCATGGTCCGCGTAAATTTGTGCCAGGTTTACCTCCACCCGCGCGCTTATCCCGCCAGCTGCCAGTGTGCGTTTGTAAAACCTCTCGTCGCTGCTCCAGTCACTGCTGCGAATCGCACTGCGGACGCTGAAGGCTAGGATTGCGATCGCTGCAATGGCAGTTAGACCGACCCTGAACCTCCGTGGCAAGTCCAACACGCAACCGCCGAGGAAAAGCAAGAAGCCAACGCTCGGCAGGTAAAGCCAATGCTCCGCCACGGTCGCGTTAAGCTGCACGATATTCGAGATCGGAAGATAGGCGGCAAAGAACCAGACAGTACCCATGATACGCGTTCGCTGACCTATTCCCGGTCTGGTGCAACCAAAAATGAAAGCGGCTAGGACAACCAGGCCGAGAATCGAGAGATATTCAGATGCTGCTGTTTTGCGCCAGCTCTCGCGGTCTAGGTAATTGTCGGGATCGAAAACGGTGCGCTCCATATGGAGGTTTCCTGGAAAGACCATCAGCCGCCCGTAGTCACCCAGCGCGCGCAACATTAAGGTGCCGCGAAGCGGGGCTGACCAGTTTTCGGTGAAGCCCTTTTCCGCTCGCGCAACTGGAAGCCGGCGCAATTCAGCATATGCGCCAAGCACGAGGGCGCAGCAAACGAGCGTCGTGATCTTCACTTTTTTGCCAATGTCCCTTGTAAAGACAAGGGTATGGACCAGAAAAATGAGTATCCAGATACAAGCGATTTCACGGGAGCAAAGCGCCAGTACTCCGGCCAGCGCCGCCAGGGGATAAATGATGCTTTTTACCCAGCGCGTTTTGGCGATCCGGCCGCGCAATACCAACAACCATGCACCAGCCGAGAAAACAAAGGCGAGGCTGTCTGCCCGTCCGGAAATGTAATCGACTGCGGCCGAGTGCAGCGGATGCACCATCCAGACTCCGGAAATAACGAAAGCGGCAAGGGCACCTGCGCGGGCTGACACTAGGTTATTGCTATCCCAGAGGCCGGCCCCTTTGCCAAATAGGTGGGTGAGTAACCGATAAAGCAGCAGGCCAGCGGCCACGTGCAGCAGAATGTTGCTGAGATGAAAACCGGCTGGGTCCGTGTTCCAAAAAAAGTAATCGAACATGTAAGAGAGATTCTGGACCGGCCGGTAGTGACCCGAGAGTGAATCGAGAAAGAGATAGTGCCGGAACGCTTCGAGGGCGAGGAGAGGGCTTTTTATGAATGGATTGTCTCGGGCGAGGCAAATATCGTCCCAGATGAGTTGTCCCTGGATCGCGGGCAATCGGATAATGAAGCCGATGGCTCCAAGAAAAAAATAACGCGGCCATTGCTTGCCGCAATAAGCCATAAGGCGCGCGCGAAAACCGGGGCCCGACGGCCCCTTAGTCGGAATTTGGCCCATGAGCAGGGTTACGAGAGAGAAGCTGCATCTTTAAACGAACGAGCGTCCTCCCGATTTGCACGAGAGGACGCCCGGAAGTTTTCAGAACTCCAATGACCTACTAAGGCCCGTAAGGCGACCAGAAGCCCGTGCTGGCGACGTCCGACAACACTGCGTAGTCAGCGGCCTGGACTTGAGGAATCGTATCGACCGTCTGAGCACCATAAGCGGTACCGAAGAGGTTCGCGCCTGTATTATACAGAATGCTGTCCTTCTTGACGTACTTGGTCCAATCGGCGGTCCCAACCGTGTTACCGGTGGTGCGATTGGTTTCGATTGCGTACTGATCGACGGCAGCGTCGATCATGCGCAGATCGTTAAGGATTTTGGAAGCCTGAGAACGCTTGCGCGCGCGCAGGAATCCCGGAACGGCTATCGCGGCCAGCAATGCGATGATTGCGACCACGATCATGATTTCCACCAGCGTGAAGCCGGCATGTTTTCGATTCAGTTTGGTTAACATTATCTTTTATTGCGTTAGTTTACTGTTTGTTTGTTTTTTTGGGTTGTGCGATGGGGGCGCAGCTTCTTCGGGCTGCGATCTCACAACTCATTCCCTGCCACTCCCTTTGCGGGGAATGGCAGGCGAATGAATCGTCAGATTCGATTACGGCCCGTAAGGCGACCAAAAACCGGTGCTGGCAACGTCCGATAAGACGTTGTAGTCGGCGGTTACCACCTTTGGAATAGTGTCCACTGTCTGAACGCCGTAGGCGCTGCCTAGGAGACTATTGCCGGTGTTATAAAGGGATGAACCTTTCTTCAGGTAGTTCGTCCAATCGGCGGTACCTACCGTGTTACCGGTGCTGCGGTTAGTTTCGATGGCGTACTGGTCAACGGCGGCGTCGATCATACGCAGATCATTAAGGATTCGGCTGGCTTGGGAACGTTTACGGGCACGGAGGAAACCGGGCACGGCGATCGCGGCCAAGAGCGCGATGATCGCAACAACGATCATGATTTCCACGAGGGTGAAGCCCGCGCGGCGTTTATTAAGTTTGTTCAACATTGCTAACTTGCTTTCTGTTCTCTAGTGTTTGTTTGATTGCGCTCCGAAGCACCCGCCTCGGAATAACCGCCTTAATGAGCACTCGCGATGCCAAGGAGCGATCGTTTTATAATTTCTAGAAAATGGCTTGCCCTTAGAGGCCGAATGCCCAGCTCGGGCGTGATTCTCGCTTTGCAAACGCTACGGTAGCCGCCACTTGTGATGGATCCGATATTGTGACATTGCGTAAGTTACTCAGCCGGTTTAACCTACGTCCAGCTCACTACGTCTTCGCGGGCGTTCTTCTCATCCGTGTAGTTGTCCTCGCCCGCCTGACCAGTTCCCCTTACCTCCTGCCAACACGCGGAGACATGCATTTTTACGATGATTGGGCACAGCGCATTCTTAACGGCCAGCTCATTGATCACCTGGCCTTTTACGGCCTGCCGGGATACGCTTACTTGCTCGCGGGCCTCTACAAGCTTGCCGGCTACGGTCCATTTATTCCCGCACTCTTGCAGGCACTGCTTGATGCTGGGACGGGAATGCTGATCTATAAGGTTTCGGTTGGCATTTTTCCTGGAACCGGCTCGCGCTACGCCCAAATGGCAGGTTTCCTCGCGGCGGCGGGCTGGGCCTTTTTCGTCCCGGCCCAAACCTACGCGGCCATTCTCATGCCCACCGCCTGGGTCGTCTTTATCTTGTGGTTCATCCTTTGGCGCATCATTAGCCGCAAAAACGCACCAACCGGATGGGAGGCGTTAATCCTTGGGCTGCTGGTCGGCCTTACCGCAACGGCAATCGCAACGATTCTTTTCCTCATCCCGTTGTTAATTAGCGCCATCGCGCTCAAGCCGGCGATTTCCACTCATCCCCAATTCCGCACCCGAATCAGCGCCCTCGTCCTGCTTTTCCTGGGCACCGCCGCCGGTACGTCGCCGTGTTGGGTGCACAATTGCCTTATTGCTCGCGACAGTGTGTTTCTGTCTGCCCACAGTGGTATTAATTTCTGGATTGGCAATAACCCCGGCGCGAATGGTTATCCCCGTTTTCCGCCTGGTCTCCGGGCCGGGCAGGCCGCGATGTTGCAGGATTCAATAGACGCGGCCGAATCCGCTGCCGGGCATTCCCTCAAACGTGGCGAGGTTTCGCGCTATTGGTCCACCAAAGCGCGTGACTATATCGAACACTATCCGGCGGCCTGGCTACGACTACTTGCGCTCAAATTGCGCACCTTCTGGAGCGCATTCCAGTACGACGATCTAAGCATCATTACCATCCTGCGGGAGCAGAGAGTGACGTTCCCTGGGATCTATTTTGGCCTGATCGCCGCCTTCGCGTTACCGGCAATGGTCCTTGGATGGAAAACCGCGCCCGGCGGGCGTTGGATCACCGCTGCAATCGCTCTGCAGATGCTGGCGCTGTTGCCGGTTTTCACCACGGAGCGCTATCGATTGCCCGTTGTTCCGGGCCTTCTTGTTTTCGCCGCCGTCGGGTTGGTGATGTTTTTCAATAACGTGGCTGATGGCAAGTTTCGACCGGCGCTCTCCTATTGCGTGGTCCTGGCGATTTCCGCCGTCTTTATATCCTGGCCGCAACGCGACCCCTCGCTCTGGGCACTCGACGCCTACAACAGCGGTTGGCAAGCACTCGAATCAAATAATTTGGCGCTCGCGGAAAAGAAACTGAGCGTTGCCTATGCTTATGTGCCGGATAATTCCGAGACACTCTTCGCGCTCGGGAATCTTCGTCTGACACAGCAAAAGACTGACGACGCCTTGGCATTTTATTCGGCCGTCCTCTCGATCGATCCGAAACATAAAGGGGCCCTTAACAATCTTGGTGTTATCGCCCTCGATGCTCGTGACTATGCCAACGCTGAAAGCTGGTTTCGATCGGCTGCACAAATCGATCCCGCCAACGCGAAGACCCACTTCCTCCTGGCGAAAACGCTCCTTGGGAAAGGTAATCGCGAAGCCGCGCAAACTGAAATCGACGCCGCTCTTCGGCTCAAGCCTGACCAGCCGGAATTCAGGACCTTGAGTGAACAAATCAGAGTCGGATCGCCCTAGGCCGGGACCATCCCGGTACCGAAGCTGCTGAACGTTAGGCGTCGTGGAATTTCGGCGCCTCAACCGCACAATTTGTCGGCTTTTGGTCGCTGATCTATCGGCGCGTCTTTGGAGTCTTGGCTGAGTGCGTCATAAGTCATGACATCGATTGCGGCGAGGTCCTCACAAAAATGGAATAGCCGGTGGAACGCGTTTTTCCGAACTGATCGTGCTCCATTTGGTCCGGAGCTGCCAGACCAGGTAGGACGAACGATTTATCAAGGCAAAGGTTCAACGAAGGAATCCGATCTACTTACCAAAGCTGAATGGCTTCTTGGACTTCTGTTGACGGCGACTATCCTCTCGTTGCTTTTGGTTCGAGCCTTTCATGCCGAGGCGCTTTCGCGAGATGAATGCGCCGCCGTGCAATTGGCAGGAATGCCGTCGCTCTCCGACCTTCTATGCAACTTCCAACACGAAGCTTTTCCACCATTGTTTCCGTTCATTGTCCGCATCTACACAGCCCTCTTCGGCTCGACTGATACCGCTTTACGTGTTTTCGGCTTTTGTGTGGGTTGCTTACTTGTCGGCGCATCTTGGATCAACTCACGGTTATTTCGCAGTGGTGTTCCACTGGTCGGACTCGGGTTGCTGAGTCTAAACACGACCTTTTTCGTATGGGGAACAACTATACGAGGTTACGGCTTGGGCAGTGCCCTGATCGTACTGATGTTTGGCTGTGTCGGTAGCCTCCTTCTCGCTTCGACTCCGACTCCGAAACGAAGCGTCACCGCGATATTAGTTTGTCTGTTTGGTATTCAAGTTCTCCTCTACAACAGCATTCTGTTAATCGCCATCGTTGCTTCGGCTGCGGTAATGTTCCTCTTCCGGCGTTGTTTAAAACATGTCCTCGTGATCTCGACGATCTGCGCGGTCGTCTTAAGTACCCTACTAGCTTACGTCCCGGCCTATTCTCGCGCTCGAGATTGGAACATTTTGGTGCGTGGCGCACCAACCTCTTATTCATTGTGGAAGCACTGGGAAGTCGCCCTGGGCAATCCGGCTTATAATATTCCGGCACTTTGGTATTCGATCGCAATTGGCTTAGTGGGCATCCTCGTTTTTCGAACCTATAAAAACCAAGCTGGTCAGTTCGTTCCTCACCGGGAGCTTATTTGGTTTGCCGTGATTGTCTCCGGATTGAGTATTATTGGCTGTTACCTATTTCTTCGAATCCTCGGCTATACCACGAGGGCCTGGTATTACCTTGCTTTAATCTGCCTGATTGGAGCCGCATTGGATTTAATTGCATCGAGTCTTTGCACGCCGGCTTGGTTGCGATTGGTTAGGCTGGGATTGGGATCGGCCGCACTAATAGCGGCGCCTTTTGCCGATTGGTCAGCGATCACGGAACGCCAAACCAACATCGACGTTGCCGCGCGAATGGTTGCAGCGCAAGCTGCGCCAGATGATTTGATTCTGGTCACTCCATGGCAGTTTGGCATCCCGTTTCAGCGTTATTACCACGGCACCGCGCCTTGGATTACAATTCCCAGCATCGCTGATCATCGGATTCATCGCTATGATCTGATGAAAGCGAAAATGGTCTCCCCACATCCGATCGACGATCTTGGGGAGGCCGTCCGCAGCGCGTTGATTTCAGGAAGACGTGTTTGGTTTGTCGGTGGACTCAATCTTCCGCCTCCGGAAGATGGTCCAATGGTTTTGCCTCCAGCTCCCGCGTCCCGATTTAAATGGGATAACAGGGCCTATACCGCCTCCTGGTGGCAACAATTAAGTGTCTTTGCAATTTCGCACGCGAACAAGGTAGATACGGTGCCCTTGTCGCTGCCTGAATCTACTCGGATCAACGAGCTGGAGCAGACTTCGCTGGCAGTGGTCCAAGGTTGGCACTAATCGAGCTCGTAGGTGCCTATCCGAAGCAACTCTGCGAACCCACAAAGCACGAGCAATGACGACTTCTCGGGTGAAGTAAGTTTCGGCCGGTGATGGGATTGGGATTTGCTCACAACCCTCAGAACCGCTACATCTTCGCTACTTCTCGCCGACGGAATGTCCGCTCATCGTTTTCTTAATCTACGAATCATCGCGCTGGCGATCATTCTGCTAATCGGTATTTTCCTCCGCCTCCCGCCTGCGCTTTTTCAAAAACCTGACGGGCCACTTCGCAGTCTCGTCGTCTTTCATCCACAACCGGCGAGTCAGCAGTTGGGCTTCGACGAAGGCCTTTATCGCGACTACACCGATAAACTTATTCGCTTTGGTTTGATCTCTTATCCTGAGATCATCGAGCGCTACCGGGAGAAGCAGCAAACCCTAACGGGGTCAATTCTGCCGCCGGTGCGCTTCCTCTACATTTTCTTTGCCTATCTTTGGCATGAACTTTTTGGATCAGAAACACTAAGCTGTCTCAAGAATGTGTCGGCTGTATTCAGCATGTTCACTCTGCTGTTGGCCACGCTTTTCGCGGCGCGACTCGGCGGCTTCTGCTATGCGATTGGTGTCGGAGCATTAATGGCCTTCGCGCCCACCCAGTTGCACATGTCGCAGCACGCCTTGGTGGATGGGTTCTTCACTTTTTGGGCGACGCTAGTGCTTTGGTCGCTCTGGGAAAACCTGCGTGCGCCGCGGGATTGGC
The DNA here is from genome assembly GCA_003219095.1 of Verrucomicrobiota bacterium. Classification (GTDB taxonomy): domain Bacteria; phylum Verrucomicrobiota; class Verrucomicrobiia; order Chthoniobacterales; family UBA10450; genus AV69. Next base: position 3,365 of record QHPM01000102.1, on the reverse strand, counting down.
GTTGGCTCGTTCTTTACAACCTTGCCTTGAGCGCGGCCGTTCTCACAAAAGAAAACGCTTTCTTCGTCTGGGTCGCAGTCGTTACCATCATCGGTCCTGCGGTCGGGGTCGTTCTGCTAGGGATTCTGGCTGGAGGAGCAGCTCCCTTGATTGCGACCTATCACCTGTCAGTTAGTAAGAACTACGAACTCAAGTACGCTATTCTCACTGGAGATGGTCCATGGTATCGCTACCTGGTCGATCTAATGTTAGTTAGTCCAATTGTCCTGCTGTTGGCAATCGGATCCGCTTTCAACCTCCGGCGGGCAAAGAAGCACGAGTGGTTCTGTTTTCTCTTCATTGCCGCGAGTTACCTCATCATGTGCAATATCAAATACGGAATGAACCTGCGTTACGCAAATATGTGGGACTTGCCATTGCGTGTCCTCGCCTTTAGCCAATTACTGGCCTTGACTGGGTTCGTCGCACAACGGTGGCGCAGCATCGCTCTGTTTGCCGCTGTCGGACTAACCTGCGCGTCCGAAATGCGCAATTACGTCGTCATGGCCGTGGAATATCCGCTCTACGAACTGGTCAGCCCCGAGCTCATGCGTGGCGTAAAGATCCTAAAGTCGCCGGCGGATCTGAAGTGAGCAGAACTCGTTGACTGTTCGCCCGCTGATCGACGTTTTTCCCGTGTTGTGTTGGCCGACGCCAGGAGGAGGGTACTTAAGCTGCTCGAATTTTGGGGATGAACCCCAAACGCGATTTGAGCACGGCCTGTATTGTCGCGCTCGCACTCGTCGCGCTGACCCTAAAACTCGCGATCGCCTACAACACCATCGGCACGAATGACGCCGTATTCTTTTATGGCTTCGCAAAGGTTCTGAGCCAACACCGGCTCGAATGGACGTATCAGCACAGCCATTATTTTAATCACCCCCCGCTGACCGCTTATTATCTGCAAGGCATCTACGCCTTAACCGAACAACGCTGGTGTCAGGACATCGGCGTCCATTTTCCATTTCTTCTTCGGCTGCCCGGGATCCTCGCCGATTTCCTCGTTGTCCTGGTTTTGCTGCGCATGGCGAAAACCGATTTGCAGATTCCAACCTGGGCCTTGGCTCTTTTCGCGCTCAGCCCGGTTTCGCTAATGGTATCCGGGTTTCACGGAAACACCGATCCGGTAATGATCTTGTTCTTGGTTTGTGCCGGGTGGATGTGTCTCCGAAGTCGCCCGGTCCTTGCCGGGCTGTTTTTTGCGCTCAGCTGCCAGATAAAGATTGTTCCGCTACTTTTTGTTCCGGCGTTTATTTTCTTTTGGCAATCGCAGGGCAAAAGCCGCAACTTTTTGGTTCCTCTGACGATCACGACTTGCCTGTTGTGGTTGGAACCGCTTCTGAATTTTCCAACGTTGTTTGCGAAAAACGTGCTCGCCTACGGAAGCTATTGGGGAATCTGGGGCATAACCTACTGCTTTCGACTGACTGGGTTCCACCAGTTCAGCCGGATTTCATTTTTTGACCTTGAGCCGGCCCAAAACTTGGTTGTCAGCCTTCTCAAGGGGGCAATCGTGAGTGGTGCTCTGTGGATCGCATGGCGGCAGCGCCACGCCCGGGGTCGCGCCTTTATTGAATCGCTCGCCTGCACTTGGTTAATGTTCTTCATCCTTGCGCCCGGGGTTTGCCCGCAATATCTGATCTGGCTTGCGCCTTTTATTCTCATCTTGTCGCCGCCGTTTTACACCGCGTTGCTGCTCTCGAGCTCGATCTTTTTGTTCGCTTTCTACAACATCACCTCCGGCGGTTTACCGTGGTCGGTTGCGCTCGCGATGGATGAATCCAAGCAACCCTGGATAGTCTGGTCCCTACTACCTTGGCTGGTCTTGATGGCCGGAACAATCGCGCTTTGGAGGAAAACTGCCGAGAGGAATCTCGATCTGCGTTTATTCAGACCGCAAAATTGCGCGCCGAAAGCGCGTAGCCATGGGCTTGTGAAAGATCCTAAGATCGAATCTGCCGTGGCAGGGATTAGTTGACCACGCGCTTCCGCTAATCAGCGTCTTTTCCCAGCGTAGAATCAGCCGCGGCGAGCAACGCCCGATCATCATTATCATTTAGTTTCGCCAGCAATTCCCTGGCGTGACGAATCGATTTGCGCAGAAAGTATTCCGGAGCAGTGAAATCGAGTAGTTGTTTTTCGCCATTTCGCCGACGCGCCTGCAATTCCGAATCCCACCGGCTGAGCACGCAGGTGCAAGCGAAAAGTTCCATGGCCGCGCCGGCGATACGTTCCTGAATCAGCTGCATGTCCAGGACCGGTTCGCGGTAAACGACCAATGCGCGATTGACAGCGATATTGAAGCGCCAGATCAAACGCCCGAGTTGTCCGGCGAAACCGCGCAACTCCGCGCTTTGCACTGGCACGTTCGGCGTGCGAACTGTCGCGCCCAGGCGATTCATCCCCGCACTCCACGCTTTGCCAACCCGGTTCATTGAGAATGACGTCATGGTGTCGTAGATTTCTTTGAATTCCATTCCCGGCCCGCGCATTCCGACCAGCGCGATAAACGAGGTCAATACTTCGTTGGATCCCTCGCCGATTTGATTGATCCTCGCATCGCGCAACATTCGACCCAACGGGTTATCATCGAAGTAAGCGGAGCCGCCATGGATTTGGAAGGCATCGTTGACCGCTTCCCAAAGCCGCTCCGTCGTGAAAACTTTCAACATCGCCGTCTCGATCATGTAGTCCTCGAGGCCGCGATCGATTAGTGATGCGGTCACGTTCGTCATTGCTTCCATCGCGTAAACGTCGGCCGCCATGCGCGCGATTTTCTTTTTTACCAGATCGAAATTGCCCAGTGTTTTTTTGAATTGCTGACGCGAATTGGCGTGCTCGATCGCCAGCTGCAGGCAATGTTTGGCCGCGCCGGTGCAACAAGCCCCGAAAGTGGTGCGCCCAAAATCCAGAACGGTCAAGGCAACGCGCAAACCTTTGCCGAGCGGGCCTAGAATATTTTCTTTCGGAACGCGCACGTTGTTTAAACGAAAACGGCCGGTGGCGGTGCCGCGAATCCCGAGCTTCGGCATTCGTCCTTCGATCATTTCCACACCGGGGGTGTCCGGCGTGACCAAAAAAGCGGTAATCGCGTCTTTGCCCGGCTTGTTCGGCACCGGCGTTCGCGCCATTACCGTCCAGGCCTCTGCGATGCCAGCGTTAGTGATGTAACGCTTTTCACCGTTCAAAATGTAATGCGAGCCGTCGTCGCTCGGCGTGGCGGTCATTCGGACATTTGCGGCGTCTGATCCAGCTTCCCGTTCGGTCAACGCGAACGCCGCCAGTTTTTCTCCAGCGACCAGGGCGGGGAGCCACTGCGCTTGCTG
>QHPM01000190.1 GCA_003219095.1 Verrucomicrobiota bacterium | reverse complement strand
TGCGGCGATGACTGGGTGAAGAAGCACGATCTTTCGTCATTGCGCCTCCTGGGTTCGGTTGGCGAGCCGATCAATCCCGAGGCTTGGATGTGGTATCACAAGACGATCGGAGGCGGGCGCTGTCCGATCGTCGATACCTGGTGGCAAACCGAGACCGGCTCGATCCTGATTACGCCATTGCCAGGCGCAATTCCGACCAAACCCGGTAGCGCAACGCTGCCTTTTTTTGGGATCGATACCGCGGTCGTGAACGAACGTGGCGAAGAGGTGGACGCAAATGTGGGCGGGAAATTAATCATCCGAAAGCCGTGGCCATCGATGTTGCGCACGATCTACAGGGACAAGGAGCGTTATCAAAAACAGTACTGGAGTGAGTTCAAAGGATGTTATCTCACCGGAGACGGCGCACGGCGCGATCGCGATCGATATTTTTGGATCGTTGGTCGTATTGACGACGTCCTCAATGTCGCAGGACATCGTCTCGGCACCTCGGAAATCGAAAGCGCGCTGGTCGCGCACGCGAAAGTCGCGGAAGCAGCGGTAGTAGGTCGGCCTGATGAAATGAAAGGCCAGGCCGTGGTCGCGTTTGTCACCTTGAAAGGAAGCGCCAGCCCATCGGGCGGGTTAAAAACGGAATTGCGCGATCATGTCGGCGTTCACATCGGGGCGATCGCGAAGCCGGATGAAGTGCGATTCGCGGAAGCATTGCCGAAGACGCGGAGCGGCAAAATCATGCGGCGCTTACTCAAGGAAATTGCCAGCGGCAAAAGCGTAACCGGAGACACAACCACGCTCGAGGATTTCGGCGTCCTGGCGAAATTGAGCGAAGAAGAGTGATTCACCGAACCGGTAAATCTCTTTCGATCCAATTGTGGTATAACGGCGAAACGTGAGAGCGTTGTCATCCCGAGCGGCGCGAGGGACCTCGCGCTCGAAGTGTGGGGGATACAAGTAAGCTCGTCTGCTCAATCGCCATTTGTGCGAGATCGGTGTTATTTTTGGGGAACTTCCGCAACAATGAATTGCTCTTTTTCAAAGAAGTTGTTCGGCTAGCATTAGCTTGTGAGTTTTATTCGCACCGGTCTGCGTGAGCTTGGATTGAAAGTGCGCCGGCAACGCACACGTATGGCGTTGCGACACGTAAAGCGACAGCTGCAGCGCAGCGAAATTTATCTCGGACGCGAAGGCACCGCGCAGGCCGCGAGCTTCCCCGAAGTCCGCAACGAGATCGTCGCCCTTAAGAAACTCGAGCAAGAGCAAAAGGAAGTCGCATTGCGCATCACGCAAATCGAAGTTGCGGTCAAGCAAATCGAAGCGGAGCGGGCGGAAAATGCGCGTGCCAAAGACGATGCGATTAGCAAATTGGAGTTGGAGAAAAAGCCAATCCTGCAACAGCGCGACGACGCGAAAAACGCCGCCACTGTTTGTGAGCGCGAGCTGGCGAGTGTGGAATCCCGCTTGCAAGCAAATGATTCCGCCGATCGCGATTTGCTCAAACAACTTTCAGTCTTGCAGGCGCAGGCGCCTCCCCCGCACGACCTCGACGCGCGCACCGCGGTGCTCGCCAGCAAACGCGCGCGGCTGCCGCAGGAGCGTGCGGAAATTGTTCGCGCTCGTGAAGGAAGCGCGGAAGCGTGCCGGCAGGCGACACAAAGGCTGGCCGCGACGGAGGAGGAATTGTCGGCTGCGGAGCGAAATATCGCGCGCGTGCGCGAACGATTCGAAGGGAGTGATCGCGCCTTAGCTGAAAAGGTACGCGCACAGCAGGACACGTTGCGCGAAGCACGAGCGCAGCACCAGACAGTCGAGGAACGAAAAAATCCGGCTTACCTGAATATCGGTCGCCATCTTGCTACTCGCGGCATCGCCCCACCTAATGCGCCGCATTTACTGCATGACGTCCTCCGCCACCGCCAATCAGTTCAGCGTCATCATGAACATAGGGAACAACTCAGCGTTCTTTCCGCCCAAATTGACAAACAGGAGTTGCGAAAATTTTATTTCGTCATCGCTTCGGTTCTCGTCTTTCTGGCAATTGTCCTGCCGCTCGTTTTCCAATCCCCGCCCAAACGTGAATGGCTGCCGCGCGAAACCGATGCCATTCTCTCCTTAAATGCGGAGCATTTTGATCGCGACGATTTGCCAAAGAAATGGCGGAACGAAGATTTTTGGCTGCAAACCTGGCCCGGTTTAATCGGGGCTGCTTCGCAGACACCGCGCTTAAGAATTCCCGGCGACACCGCACGGGTCACCCGGGCGCTGACGACCGCAGAAAATTCGCCGTCACGAGAATTTCTCCTCGTGGAAGCGCGCGATAATGTTTCGATGGTGGTGCGGACAATTGCCGAAGATAAGCAATTCGAACGACGGACCATTAGCGGACTCCCAGTCTGGCAGCGATCCGACTTTAGCGTCGCACGCGTGGGCCCGAAAACGCTTGCCGTCGGCATGCCCGACGGAGTGGACGAGTTGGTGCGAGTGCGTCTCGGACTGGAGGCGGATCTGCAAATCACGGCCGAATTTTTTGATCGCTACCAGGCGCTTGATCGTGAAACAACCTTGCGTTTAATCTCGCGCGATCCGCCCGGATTGGCTCGCGCATTTCATCCCATTTTTCCGCGAGAACTCCTGGAGAGCGCGCAATTGCTCGGATTGGGGGTTTCCCTCCAGACACCGGCGAAAGCGCGCCTTCTGGTGAGACTCCCATCGGAAAACGCGGCAAGTGACCTGGCCAAGAGTATTCATGATGATCCACAACGTTGGCTGCGAATCGAGCAGTCCGATCTCCCGCTTTTCGCCGCTCCGCCCGAAATCAATCGCCAACATGCTGATCTGGAAATCCGCTTCAACATACCCGAAAACAGCGCACGACTTCTGCTGCAACGCATCGCCAAGACTGATACGCCGCCACCCGCAACCGCGGCAAATTGATCTAGTGCGATGGCCCGAATCATTTTCGCAATCTTTCTGCTCGGTCCACCGGTGATTCGGGCGGAAATTTTGGCACTGCCGACCGACGATTTCGCCTGGGTTAATCTCCGAACCACCGCGCCGGCGATTCGGATTGAATTGCGTTACGCGACTTCACAGAATATTGCGCAGCGTCCGCTCTATCCATCGGGCATGCAGCCGATCATCCGGGCCGGGGTGGCGCGAAGATTGATCACCGCCCAGGCAATTCTCCGGCGTTACAATCGTGGCCTGAAAATCTGGGATGCCTATCGTCCGTGTGATGCTCAGGCGCAATTGTGGCGAATGGCGCCGAAGAATGATTACGTCGTCAATCCGCGCGGCGGTTCCGGTTCGCTCCACAGCTGGGGCGTCGCGATCGATGCAACACTGGTCGATGATTGGGGGCGGCCACTCTCGATGCCGACCGATTTCGATGACTTCACACCTGCGGCAATGCTTCGTTACACGGGCAACGATCCGATCGTGCGCACACACTTGTATCTCCTACAAACAACAATGGCAAACGCCGGCTTCTATGGATTGCGCACGGAATGGTGGCATTTCACCACGAGTGACTGGAAACGTTACGTTCCGGAACGGCTTGCGAGACTTAGCAACGCCGTCGTCCTTCCCACAATCAAATGAACGCATTTCTCCAAGCTCTCCAGCGCCAACCGGAATATGTTCACGTCTTGATAAATCCTCTGCCGATCTACGGATTGGCGATGGGTTGGATCGGATTGATCATTGCATTTTTTCTCCGGAGCCGCCTCGCACAAATCGCAACGCTCGCTCTCGTCCTGATCAGCGCCATCTCGGCCTGGCCAGCATATGAATTCGGCGAGGAAGCTTACGATCGCGTCTTGTCGATGACTGATGACGACGGACACGCCTGGCTCGATGAACACCAGCGTCGCGCTGAGCAACTCATTTATTTCTTCTACGCATTGGCGGGTGTAAGCGCGCTTGCGCTCGCTCTTCCGATAAAATGGCCCAAGACTTCGATCTCACTCGTTATCGCTACCATTCTGCTTGGCGGTGTTGTCATCGGAATGAGCGGCTACATCGCGTACGCCGGCGGCAAAGTTCGGCACAGGGAATTTCGAACCGAGCCACCCCCGAAGAAAACGACCGAGGTACTTTCATCTGGGTAGTAGCGTAAATAGATTAGATCGCGCCGAGCAGAGGGTCGAACACGAGAGCGCTCCCCTCAAAAAGGAACTTGGCCTGCGCGATCTCGTGCTTACCCAAATCTTGTTTATTGTCGGCTCAAGCTGGGTCGGAGCCGCGGCAAAACTCGGGCAATCACATCTCTTCTTCTGGCTGCTCGCCATCTTACTTTTCTACATTCCTCAGGCAGCGGTCGTAATTTACTTAAATCGACTCATGCCGCTTGAAGGCGGGAT
>QHPM01000189.1 GCA_003219095.1 Verrucomicrobiota bacterium | reverse complement strand
TCACATGATTCAAATGATCGAGCGCGCCATGGATCATCCCGGCTTTTCCGCCATCGAATGTCTGAGTGAATGCGTCGAATTCTATCCCGGCGCCTTCGATCCGGCCAATCCGCGCAAGGGCGGCAGCTTCGAGTTAATCCAGGAAAAGAAATGGGACAACACCCCCGAGGACGAGCTGCGGCATGATGTCACCGATGAGCTCGCCGCCTATAAGCTCGCGCAGCTCCCTTTCCCCGGCGTTTTCGGCGTCTTTTATCAGAACGACAGACCGACAAAGAATGCTCTCGAGAAGAAGTGGATAGAGACTACTCGCGAGAAAACGGGTAACGCGTCGGACCTGGAGCTCCTCCAGAAAACATTCGACCGAATGAAATGATAACGCGCCGGGCGTTGCGGTTGTTCTGGGGAGCGTAGGCTGCCAGCCTGCTGGTTTCGGCTGCCGAAACAGTTCTCCGGGGTAGCACGCGCGTCTCGCGTGCAAAGCCAGTCCTGCTTGGACTTTTGGCTTCTCGCCAAAACGGACTTTCGTCCGATATGCTAATGCTGGTCGAGAAATTCGAGACGTTTGCCCGCGGCCAGATGAGGAGATTAAGGTCTCGTGTAATCGGCTTGCCAAGGCGTAGCTGCTGCGGGATGAGAGTGAAATGACTCCTTCGTCGGCCAAAGAACAATTGCGGGCCCTTCTTCAAGAAAAGTCGATCTGTCACGGCGAATTCACGCTCGCCTCCGGCGCGAAGAGCGACTTCTACGTCGACGCGCGCGTCACCACCCTGGATCCACGCGGGGCCTGCCTTATCGGCGAGGTCGGCTGGGAACTGGTGAAAGAAACCGCCTCCAAGTTAGGCAAGCGTGTGGATGCCATCGGCGGTTTAACGCTAGGCGCCGATCCGGTTGCGCTCAGTATTGGGATTTCTCGCCGGGCAATTCTGTCGTCGTCGTTGACGATGTCATCACCACCGGCGGCTCAACGCTCCAAGCAATCGACGCGATCGAAGAAGCCGGCGGCAACGTCGCATTTGTCCTCGTGCTCGTTGATCGGGAAGAAGGCGGTCGGGAAGCCATTGAACAACGTGGTCATGTAGTCGTACCAATTTTTATGCGCCGCGATTTAGGAGACGGCGATGCCGCGCCCGCCCCGGGTTAGCGGAGCGGCTGCGTCAATTCCGGCGGCAGCAAGGGCGTTGCGCCATAGTGCGACGCGACGTAGGCGCCGAGGCGGCAGGCGATTTCCAAGACACGCTTGTGATCCATTCCGCGCGTGAGCCCGACCATCAGTCCTGCCATAAACGCATCGCCCGCGCCGACCGTATCCTTCACTTCGACGTGCGGAGCGGGTGCAGTCGTTAGGTTGCCGCGATCCCAAAGCGCCGCGCCTTCTTCGGCGCGTGTGACGCAAACGCAGTAGACGCTTGTTGCTTCCGCAAGCGTCTGACAATCGCGCGTGATCGACGCGTCGTCGCGCGGCGTTTCCGGGATCGATTCGCCGGTGCGGACCCAATGAGCCAGACGCCCAACTTCGCTGTCATTCAATTTTAAAACATCGGCGCGCCTGGCCAGGTCCATCACCAGCGGCGGATCGGCGAAAGGCGGCCGCAAATTCACATCAAAAAATTTCATCGGCCCTTTCACATCGAGCAGACGATCGACCTGTTCCAGGTTGTATGGTGAACGACCGGCCAACGAGCCGTAGATAAACGCGCGCGCTTTGGAGACTGCGTCGAGAGCTTTTTTCGGAACACGGATCTCGTCCCACGCCGCGGGTTTAACGAGCTCATAAGTGGCGTTGCCGTGTTCATCCAACGTGACGACCACCGTGCCTGTCGGCAGACCGATGCGAGCGCGCGTAACGAACTCGACGCTGACCTGTTTGTGACCGGCGACTTCGAGGATCTCGTCCCCGAGCGGATCACGCCCGACGCATGAAATTAATGCCGAGGAGACACCGATCTGCGCCAGATGCGCGGCCACGTTAAACGGCGCACCGCCTGCGTGTTTACCCGAAGGCAGGCAATCCCACAGAATCTCGCCGAAAGCGTAAAACTCAGGCATGACTTGGCAGCGGCAACGCAATCGCGTCCGGCTCGTAAATGAAGATGAGATCCTGATCCATCCCTTTCGGATCGATGGAACGCTCAAACACCAGCAGGTCTTCCGTGCCAATGATGCAATGCTCCATCCCGGGTTGGAAATGAAAGTCAGCGCCGGGCCGGAGGACTTCGACCGTAAGCGATCGCTGGTTAGGCGGACGCCACCCGAGAAGACCTGCCTTCGCGGATTTCGAGGCGCTCGTCTTTCTGTTCGTGCATCTCGAGCGCGAGATATCCGCCTTTACGCACGACGAGATACTTCTCCACCCGGGGGTGTTCATGCAGCGTGATGACAACCCCGCCCCACCCGGTGCGAATCACGTTATCGCTCGTGTGCTCGACCCGATTAAGTAGTTGCGCGAACTGTTCCGTTTCGCCGATCCCGCTAGGAAATGCTTCCTTCCAAAGGCGACATGCTTCCCGGCAGTAACGGTTGAATGACTCGCGAGAATTGATCGGTGAGAGCGCGCTCAGCTCATGGGCGATGCCAGCGAAGCGTGGATCGACGGCGAGCTTCGCGTGATCGAGATCGAAGCTCGAGTTCATTAGTGTCCGCCCGAAGTGGAAACGCGTACCGCGCCCTCAGCATTGCTCAGCCGCGGCCAAATGAAGCCATATAACGCCACGAAGGCGAAGCAAAGCATTGGCACGATGAAGCCGCGCGAGAGATCGTAGCGGTCGGCGACGGCGCCCATCACTTTCGGCAAAATCGCTCCGCCCATGATCGCCATGACGATGAAGGACGACGCCTTCTTGGCGGATTGTCCGAGACCGAAGATACCGAGCGCGAAAATGGTCGGGAACATGATCGACATGAAGAAGTAGGTCAGGAATACGCACGCGACCGAGACCCAGCCGAGTTTTGCGAAGATCAAAAGGCAGAGCGCAACCGCGGCGACTGAGTACCATCCGAGGACTTTGTAGGGTGTAAACTTTTTGAGGATTGCGCTGCCGGTAAAGCGGCCGATCAGGAAACAGAGAAAGCCTAACGAAGCGAGATTTGATGCCGCTTTGCTGCTGAAGCCGAGCGCTCCGTTGGCGTGCGTTTCGAACCAGCCGGCGAAGAACCCGGAGGCCGGAGCGTCCGGCGGGTGCCACGATGTCGGCACCGGCGGGACCTGCGACGTCATGTAGTTGATGAAGAAGCTGAAGATGCCGGCCTGCGCCGCGACGTAGAGAAATTGCGCCAGCACCGCCATCCAGAAATGCGGATGCGACCAGATCGACTGCCTCGCATCCGGCGTGGATTCATCGATGTGGTAATCATCTTCCATCTCAATGTCCGGCATTGGCGCGAAGAAAAAGACAATGGAGAGGATGACGACAATCACCCCGATGAATGCGTACGGAATCCAGAGCCGTTCACTGCCGGTGCTGATGCCGGCAGCGTTTTTCGAATAGAAGAATGCGCCGCCTGCGATCGGACCGAGAAGCAGGCCGATGCCGTTGATCGATTGCGCGAGATTGATTCGTGTCGCGGCATACTGTGGCGGACCGAGGACGGTGGTGTACGGGTTCGCGATCGTTTCGAGAAAGGTGAGGCCCGCAGCAATCACGCAAACGCCTAGCAAGAACGCCCAGAACTGTGCGATGTGCGATGCGGGGATAAACCAGAACCCGCCCGCCGCTACCATAAGCAAGCCCGCGATGATGCCGCCTTTGTAGCCAAGCTTGATCGCGAGCCAGCCGGCCGGGATCGCCATCAGGAAGTAGCCCAGATAATGCGCGAACTGCACCCAGGCCGACTGCGCGAGATTGAGATGCAATTCCTCCTGAAAATGTTTGTCCATCACGTCGATCATGCCGTTGCAAAAGCCCCAAAGCGCGAAAAGGAAAACGAGGAGGAAGAAAGTGAAGGCGACTTTGCGTCCGTCTCCGAGCACGAACATCCCGCGCCGCGCAGTGTGCGGATCCATCCGCGCGTGTCCGGTGGCGCGCGGTTTTGTCTCGATTGTCGCTCTTTCCATTTGTTAGGCTCCTTTCGTTAGAACGTGACGCCCATTTGCGCGCCGATCACGACCGCGTCAGGAACATCACCCGTGCCGCCGGGATCGATTACGTATTGTAAGTCCGGTTGAATGTAACTCCACTTCGTCACCTGAAATCGATGTCCGAATTCCAGCACCTTCTCGGAATCCGCGAAGTGACGCCCAGGCACGTGAACGCTGCGCGCGTAGTCATCACTTAGGTCGCCGTAAATAAAATGCAGCACGGTGCGGTCGTCATCGCGGCCGGGAAACAATCCTTTATAATGCAGGCCAACGTTCACCTGGAAAGGCACGATCGAGATCTCCGTCTGCGGATAATATCCTGAGGCGACAAACACGTAGAGTCCCTGGTCGCTACCCGGCGCTTCCTGGTAAACCATTTGGTCGCCGTGCACATAGAAGCCGTAGGAATGATTCTCGAACCCGCCAAGGAAACGCGGATAGAAATCCCACTGCGAGAAAGTAACTCCGATGTGATAATGCCCCGGCATCCCCTTCGTCACGAATGCGGGCGTGCCTTTCCCGTCGCTTGCGCCTGACGATACCGGTTGTTTGAACAATTGCGGCGTCCAACCGAATTGTGCGATCGCGGTGTAGCCATCCTCGCCACGGATGCTCCAGTCCAGCCCATGCTCAGTATTGTCGAACATGTCCTTCGATGTCTGAAAGAGCCCAAGTTTCACATTGAATTCCGGCGAGGGATCGAGCAACACCGCTACCGCCCAAACCGGAAACGGATAAGCAGAAAAGCGTGTATCGAAGAGCACATTCCGGATATCGCCGTCGATGCCGTTGTTCAGCGAGTAGCCGTAGAACAGCGAAGCGTTGAAATCGTCCGACGCGCTGAAACGGCCGAGTTTCAGCGTCACTTTTTTGTTCGCGAACTTCTGCTGCAGAAAGACCTGATACAGGAACGGCCGCTGTCCGCCGACCATCTGTTGCACCGAGTAGATACTTCCGACGTACTTTCTCGTCAGGTCCTCGCCGGCGCGATCAATCCCGCTGACCACGAACAATCCGCCCTTCCAACCGACGAGCTTCTCGAGATCGAATTTCAACCCCACGAAAGCGTCATTCACGATCGTCGCATGACCCGGGTGAATTCCGCCGCTGACGTTGCCGTTGAAGATGCTGTTATCGAATGCGAAAACCTCCACGCCCGCCGCGAACAGCCGTTCGC
>QHPM01000188.1 GCA_003219095.1 Verrucomicrobiota bacterium | reverse complement strand
TCGCAATTCGAGACCGCATTTATTTCTACCGCCCATCGCGACGAAGACATCGAGCAAACCGCGCGTGTTGTTGGCGAAGCTCTGACAAAGCTGTAGCCGCGGGCGTGTTGCCCGCAATCTTCCAAAAGCAGCCGGCACGGCTGCCTCTACAGTTCAAAATTTTTGCGTACCTCTTCGGCATGGTCTAGAAAACCCCCGCTGTGAGCGTTTCTCCGGCGGATCCAATCCGCGCCGTCGCAAAATTTTTCTTCGAAGGTGAGCGTAAATTTTTCGTTAAAGGTGTCACCTATGGCCCATTCAAACCGGATGCGTTAGGGAACTATCTCGGAACACCAGATCAAGCCGCGCGCGATCTTGCCCAGATTCGCGCATCCGGATTCAACGTCGTCCGCGTTTATCACTGCCCGCCACGTTGGTTTCTCGATGCCTGCGCCGAAGCCGGAGTGCGCGCGCTCATCACTCTGCCTTGGGCCAAACACATCGAATTCTTGCGCAAACGATCGGCGCGAAACGAAATTACGCGTTCCATTTCCAACGCGATTCAGGTAAACGCCGGTCACCCCGCTGTTTTCGCTTATCTCGTCGGCAACGAAATTGCGCCGCAAATGGTGCGCTGGCTGGGTGTGCGCCGCGTCACCGAATTCATTGAGCATCTCATCGCCATCGGTCGCGACATCGATTCGCGTGTTTTATTTTCCTACGCCACTTATCCGCCGACAGAATTTCTGCTTCCGCAAAACGTCGATTTTTTTTGCTTCAACGTTTACCTGCATAAGCAGCGCGATTTCGAGCGCTATCTCTTTCGTCTTCAAAATCTCACCGAAGAACGTCCGCTCATCCTTGGCGAATTCGGGATGGACACGATCCGGCACAGCCAGGATGAGCAGGCCGAAATGTTGAGCTGGCACGTCGATAGCGTGATTAAATGTGGACTCGCCGGCACCGTTTTCTTTTCCTGGACCGACCAATGGTACACCGGCGAGCAAGAGATCACCGATTGGGCGTTCGGGCTCGTCACGAGCGATCGGCAACCAAAAAAAGCGCTTCATGCTCTGCGCGAAAAACTCGGGCAAGACGACGCCGTTCTCCCGCACCGTCATCTTAATCAAACGCCATCGGTCTCAGTCATCGTTTGTTCGTACAACGCCGGCGCAACCTTGCGCTCGTGCCTGGAGTCCCTTGGCAAGATCGATTACCCAAAGTTTGAGATCGTCCTGGTGGATGATGGATCGACCGACAACACCGCGCAGATCGCCGCTGAATTCCCGAATGTGCGTTACATCCATCAACCCAACCGTGGGTTGAGCGTTGCGCGCAACAGCGGCGCCGCTGCCGCACGCGGCGAAGTATTCGCCTACACCGACGCCGACTGTATGGCCGACGTCGATTGGCTCTATTATTTGATCGGCACGCTCACCAGCGGTGACTTTGCGGGCGTTGGCGGTCCGAATGTTCCGCCTCCGGCAAAAACATGGATCCAAGCCTGTGTTGCCGCTGCACCTGGCGGGCCGAGTCACGTCCTTTTAACCGATACCGTCGCCGAACACATTCCTGGTTGTAACATGGCGTTTTGGCGGTGGGCTTTTGAAAATGTCGGCGGGTTCGATCCGGAATATCACGCGGCGGGTGATGACGTCGATTTTTGCTGGCGGTTGCAACAAGCCGGCAGCGTGATCGCATTCAGTCCTACTGCCATCGTCTGGCACCATCGCCGTTTTACTCTGCGCGCGTTTCGGAAACAACAGGAAGGCTATGGCGAAGCCGAATCGTTGTTGCGTTTCAAACATCTCATTTTTTTCGGGCCGACCGGAACTGCGAAATGGCGGGGGCAGATTTACGGCACGCCGCGTTTCAGTTGGTTCATCAATCGTCCAATTATTTATCATGGAATTTTCGCAGACGGATTCTTCCAATCGATCTATCCCACTCCGCAATCAGATGTCGCTGCTTATCTCAGCAGTATCGAATGGTTCACGCTCACCATCTTTCTTTTCGGTGTAGGCGTGTTTGTCCCACCGCTACGGATTGTACCGTATTTGATGTTCGGCGGCACCCTCTGCGTCGCCCTTTCTTATATGGTACGCGCGCGGATCGAGCCGCGCTTCGATACCATCCATTCCCGTCTGCTGGTCATGTTCCTTGCTTTTGCACAACCACTCGTCCGCGGCTGGTCGCGTTATTTCACCTGGCTGCATTTCAAGCGCACTCCCGGTTCGGTCATTGCGCAACACGAGAAGCTGCCCGCCGGTAAAAAATTCGACGGCAGCCGGGGCCGCCTCGCGTATTGGAACGAACAAGGCAAAGATCGCCACGCCTTGTTGCACGAAATTTTTGCCCTGCTCGAAACGGAAAACTGGCGCTACTCGATCGATACCGGCTGGAAGGAATGGGACATCCAGATTTACGGTAACTTTTGGTGGAGCATTATTCTGCGGACGGTTACTGAATATCACGGCGGCGGAAAATGCCTGACCCGCGTTCAACTTCACTACCGCTACGTCACCACCACCGTGATCGTAAATCTCCTCGTCGTGACCTTGCTCATCTACCACTTTCTTAAGGCGGGGCAGGTCCAACTTTTCTTCGCCGTCCCCTACGCACTCTTCGCGTTGTTCCTTTTCCTGAGGGCGCGGCGGTTGAAAACGCGGGTGCGGGAGCTCGTTGATTTCGCGGCTTATCGCATCAATATGAATCGCATTTTGCGATTGCGTTCTCGCCCCAATCCAATCGCCACTGTACCGAAGTGAAATTGCGATTTTGGATCGCGATCGTCGCGCAATTGGTGCTCTTCGCTTCGCTTAATCTTTTCGACGACTGGACCCTGGAATGGATGCCGGTGTATTTCGTCGCCTGCGCGATTCTCTGCGGCCTCGCCTACCTGTTTGCGGCGACAGAATTCGTCGCGATTAACAAAAACGCGGCCTCGATTTTCTGGCTCGCCACGATCGCGCTGCGTCTACTGGCGCTGCCACTGGCGCCGGGCAACGAGGTTTGGCGTTTTCAGGCCGACGGAGTGATTCAACGCGCTGGGTTCAATCCCTATCAGGTCGCACCAACTGATCCTCGCCTGGCCGGCAAGATCCTGGAGCTTGCACGCGTCCCACGGAACGACCAGCCCGCAGCCTTCGCACCGGCAGCCGAAGTCTTATTTCGCGCCATCCCAGCAACGAACAGCGCGCTGCTCTACAAAGTAATTTTTGGCGCGGCCGATTTACTCGCCGTCGCGCTCCTTTTACGGCTGCTTGATAAACAAACCGCTGTCTGGTTCGCCTGGAATCCTCTCGTCGCTTATAGTTTTTTCGGCGCTGCACATTTCGACAGCATTCTTTTGCTCGCAATCGTGGCGCTGATTTTCTTCCTCGAGCGATTTGACCAGAAGGCACGCTGGAAATTTGCTCTCGGCGCCGCGGTCGCGCTTGGACTTGCTACCGCGTTTCGCCCAGTCTGCATCGTTTTGTTAATTCCGTCTTTTTTTGCCTTGCGTCGCTACTTCATTGCGCTCGCGGCTGCCATTGCTTTGCCTGTTCTCCTTGGTTGCGCGATTCGGTTTCCGTTTGCGCAAAATCTGTTCGGCGAGTTCGGTCATGTCAGCCGGCTCAACGATTTATTTTGGTGGCTGATTGAAGACACGATTTTGCCGAACTGGCATCAGCAATACTATCGCTACGACGTAATCCTTCTTATTGTCTCGGCGCTGATTGGTCTTCTCTTCATGCGTAACTGGCGGCGCGGCATGCTTTGGTCGCTCGGCGCCAGTCTCATTCTCGCGCCAATCTTAAACGCCTGGTATGTAACTTGGATTCTGCCGGTCGCGACCTGGCGACGCGCCTTTGCCTGGCATTTTCTTGGCGTTACTATCTTTGCTTACTACCTCTTTTA
>QHPM01000187.1 GCA_003219095.1 Verrucomicrobiota bacterium | reverse complement strand
ATCGAAATGATTCCGATCAAGAACGCAAAGGAGGCAGAAAAAATGCGGCTGGCTTGCCGTGTCGCCAGCGATATCCTCGATCGCGTTGTCGCCATCATTCGGCCGGGAATCACGACAAAAGAGGTGGACGAAGTCGCTGCCGAGATGATGGACGAAGCGGGAGTGAAAAGCGCCTTTCTCGGATATCGGATCGGTCATCGCGTTTATCCGGGGAACATCTGTATTTCGTTAAATGACGAAGTTATTCACGGTATTGCGAGTCAGCGGCGAATTCAGTACGGCGATATCGTGAAACTCGATATCGGAGTCATCCGCGAAGGCTGGATCGGCGATACCGCGACAACTGTGCCGGTAGGAATTATCGACGAGCGCACCGAACGTCTGTTGCGCGTGACGGAGCGGGCACTGGAACGCGCTATTGGCATGGCCTATCAAGGCCGGCGGCTGGGCGACATCAGCGCGGAAATCGAGGAGGAGGCCACGCGCAACCAGCTCAATGTCGTGCGCGAGTTTGTCGGCCACGGCGTGGGACGAAAACTCCACGAAGAACCACAGATTCCCAATTACGGAAAACGTGGCAGCGGGCCGCGGCTCAAGGCCGGGATGACACTGGCTATTGAGCCGATGATTAATTTAGGAACCGGCGCCGTCAGATTACTCGATGACGGCTGGACGGCTTGCACCGCCGACGGAATGCCATCGGCGCATTTTGAGCACACGGTTTTAATTACAAATGAGGAGCCGGAAATTCTGACATGGCGCGGAAAGACGCAATTGAAGTAGAAGGCAGGGTGGTCGAGCTCCTGCCGAACACGATGTTCCGGGTGGAGCTACCCAATGGCCACCCCGTCATGGCTCATATTTCGGGAAAAATGCGGCTGCACTTCATTCGCATCTTGCCAGGAGACAAAGTTATGCTAGAGATTTCGCCCTACGATTTATCGAAGGGGCGAATTACATATCGCCACAAGTAAAATCCGCGGATACATCTCGCGGTTTTCGTCTCGTGGAAAAAAATGAAAGTACGGCCATCAGTAAAAAGACTTTGTGAATCTTGCAAGATCGTGAAGCGCAAGAATGTGGTGCGCGTGATCTGCAAGAATCCGCGTCATAAGCAACGCCAGGGATGATGACGGACTGGTGGAGTAATGGAATATTGGAATGGGAAGATATAACTTTTTAACCTTGTAAGTTTCTTAACGATAATATGCCACGACTACTTGGAGTTGAAATACCGGCGGATAAACGCATCGAAGCGTCGCTTACTTATATTTATGGGATTGGACCCTCGATCGCGAAACGCATTCTCGATCAGACCAATATCGATCCGAATCTGCGCGCCAAAAATCTTAGCCCGCAACAGCTAAACGAAATTATTCATTCGATCACGAGCAATAAAATCGCGATCGAAGGCGATCTGCGCCGTGAAACGCAGGGCAACCTCAAGCGTTTGCAGGCGATCAATTGTTATCGCGGGATACGGCATCGGCGGGGCTTGCCCGTTCGTGGCCAGCGCACGAGCACGAACGCGCGCACGCGCAAAGGTCCGCGTAAAACCGTTGGGGTCATTCGCAACAAAGACGCCAAAACAGGAAAAGTTTAATGGCTGAATCAGAAAAACCGGCGGACGACGCTGTAAAGAAACCGAGGGCGCCCAAAGCTGCCGGGAAAGAAGCGGAGCCAAAAGTCGAAGCAGCAGAAGTTCAGGGCGAAGCGGCCAAAGCCGACGCATCACCTGTGGTAGCGGTTGCCCCAGCTGAGCCGAAGAAAAAGACCGCGCCGAAGGCCAAGAAAGAGGAAGCGGTCGCTCCTGCTCCAGCGCCGGCGGAAAATCTTTCCCTTAGTCCGGACAGCGTCGAGCAACCGAAGATCGTTAAAGCGAAGGGGAGCAAAAACATTCACAACGGCATCGCGCACGTTCTCGCGACATTTAACAACACCATCGTTACGATTACGGACATGAAGGGCAACGTTATCGGATGGTCGAGTGCGGGCAAAGTCGGATTCAAAGGCTCGCGCAAAAGCACCGCTTACGCGGCGCAAATGGTGGCGCAGGATGCTTCGCGACAGGCCATGGGCCACGGCTTAAAAGAAGTTGAAGTATTGGTCAAAGGTCCCGGAGCCGGGCGTGAATCAGCCGTGCGCGCTTTGCAGGCGATCGGTCTTGAGCTCACGGTGATCCGCGATGTAACCCCTGTGCCGCACAACGGGTGCCGGCCGCCAAAGCAACGACGGGTTTAATCCAACGGAATGAAGTATTGGAGTAATGCAGGAACAGAAGATCAGACACCAGTATTGCCATTTGCGACTTTAATTCCGCGCTTGAGCCACCATTACTCTATCACTCCACCACTCCATTAGTCTTTTCCCATGGGCAGATACACCGGACCAAAAACCAAAGTTAGTCGGCGCTACGGCGTGCCGCTTTTCGGGCCCTCGAAATCGCTGGAGCGGAAAAATTATCCACCGGGTATGCATGGGCCGAAAGGATCGCGCCGGAAACAATCTGATTACGCCATTGCCCTCGGGGAGAAACAAAAGCTGCGTTACCAGTACGGGCTGCTGGAGCGACAATTCCGGCGGATTTTCCAGAGCGCGTTGCGCAAACGTGGCGTCACGGGTGAAACTCTTTTGCAATTGCTCGAGACCCGTCTCGACAATGTCGTCTTTCGTCTGGGCCTGGCCAATACTCGCAGCGGTGCGCGCCAGCTCGTTTCGCACGGGCACGTTTTGGTAAACGGACGAACGGTGAATATTTCGTCCTATAACGTGAAAGCGGGCGATGAAGTTTCGGTGAAAGACAAACCGAAGACGCGACAACTGGCGCTGCGCAACCTCGAGTTGACACAAATCGTTCCAGTTCCCGATTGGCTGACGGTGGATCGCGATGCCCTCAAAGGCAAAGTAGCGCGCATTCCGTCGCGGGAAGAGATCCAGCCGATGGTCAACGAACAGTTGATCGTCGAGTTATACTCGCGGTAGTTGTAGCGGCGCTCTGCGAGCGCGCCCAGGGATAGACAGCTATCGAATTAGACGGATACTTTTCGCGAAAAGGCGAACTCTCGCCTAATGCCTAATTGTAGTTAGGTTCCGACTTGGATGTCAATCTGTTGTCCTTCTCTCTGAGAATGAAGATAAATTCCATGGACAAATGCCCGTTAATCGTCTGCATAGACGCTAGCTTCCTTTTCATCGCTTACGGCGGATCGGAAACCTCTGCCAACAAAGAAACGGTTGCGCAGCTGCCGTGCCCGACCTGGTATGCCGACAATGAATGGAACATCTCAGTTTGGGCAACATATGCGTTCACTGACGAACAGTATCGTGACCCGACGCGGGTTGGATTGCCTGGAGGCGATCGCTATATTCAGTCAGATCACGCGTGGGGCGGCGGATTAGAAGGGAAATACTTTTTTCGCCGGTACCTTGGAGTTGGAGTCGAAGGTTACGTGCTCGACTCCACGAGGACGCAGGGCACGCTCGGTTTCGGCGATATTCTAGGAGGTAATTCACGCGTCCTCGGCTCAGCTGCTGGCACATTGACTCTGCGATACCCGTTTCGATGCTCACGGTTTTCGCCCTACCTATTCGGCGGCGGGGTGTAATCTTCGGTGGCGGGGAGAGAGATCAACTTGTCGTCGTTCGCCGGGGCATCGTAAACAACGAACCGTTTAAAATTCTCGAACCGGGCCATGAGGGTAGTCGCACCGAAGTTCTCGGCCAGTTCGGCGCAGGGCTGGAAGTGCGACTGACGCCACACATAGGTTTAATCAATGACTTCAGTTGGAACGTGATTAATGGTTCGAGCAACAACTTTGGGATGGTGCGCAGTGGAATTAACTTCGCGTTTTAGCGCTCGCCGTCTAACCAGAGCTGCAGCCGACACTCAGCTGCCTTGTTTCCTCGCGCTTTCATGATTCTAATACACGGCTACGTTATGCGAATGCAAGTGTCTCATTCTCGTTAGCGTAATCTAAATACTTCGAATGAAACTTTGCGGATCGCGGCGATACTTCGAGTCAACGGCCAAGATGCCCGTTGGCCCCACAGCCAAGATGGCTGTGCTACGATGAGGGCTCGCGGGAGCTTCGCCGCTCCACGCGCGGCGGGTTGCGGCATACGCTACTTCAAAGGATGGGCAGGCGAGTCTTGAGCCGGACTGGCGAACTTAATCGGCCCTCGATGCGCTCGGAAATTTCGCGTAATTGCTTCACGTGCTGATCGGGGTTGCGACGGCTGGCGTCGTCAGAAATAATTTTCAACCGTTCGCGTAAGGCATCGGCTAATTCGCTTTCCTCTTTCGTCATCGGTTTAAAGGAAACTCATGTTTGGGGCGAGCGGCCTCTAGCTTAATAGAGCCGACGGCTCGGAGAGAAGCCCGTCCCTTCGTTTGTTCATTTATTGTCATCGCTCCAAGGAAAACTTGAAACTGTCGGCCATTTAGCGCAAGCGTCTGCCGTGAGCGAGAAACGGATTCTTGTCGTTGATGACGACACTTCGCTCATCCGCCTGATCGGTGAGGCGTTGAGAAGCCGATTTGGTTGCGAGGTCGATGCCACGCCCAATCCGGAGTACGGCTTTGAGCTGGCGTTGAAAAAGCGTTACCGCGTTTTCGTTTTTGATTTCTCCATGCCGATGATTGACGGAGCGATGCTCTTTACCCTCATCGGCAAGGTTTATAACCATGTGAATCCGCCCGTGGTCGTTCCACCTCTGATCCTTATTTCGGGACGCGGCGATGAAGCACGCGCGCAGGAATTGATGAAAGAAGCTGGGGTGCGCGGTTTTTTGCCAAAGCCGTTCGCAATGAATCGGCTGATGGAGAAAATCAGCGAAGTTGCGCCCGAGCTCGAGCCGACCCAGGACGAGCAGAAGCTCGTCCCTCCGGAATAAATCAGCTTTCGCCCAACTCAGCCAGTAATTGTCGCCGCGCTTCGATCCAATCGGAATTTGCGTCGCCGGCAATTGCGAGGCGCTTCCGTTGTTCGGAAATGAAATAGGCCCGGATGCGAATCGCTTCGTCGCTAACCCGCGAGTTTTCTTTTTTTGTCGCCGGGGTCTTGCGCGTCGTCGCTTTCTTCCGTGTTGAAGTGGTTTTTCTGGCTGCGGGTTTCGCAGCATTTCCATTCAATGCCGCCCCATCGGACGGCGCCTGCTGCTTGTCGCTGATTTTTGCTTTCTTTGGCATGGGTAAACAGGTATCGCTTTACCCGGCCAAGTTGGATTCGCAAGCCGTTTTCGCAAAGAATTGGCGTGAACTCGACCCTTCGCTAGCGTTCGCCATGCGATCTTTTGTTTTTCGCTGGCTGACAACAACGGTGGCGGTAATGGCGGCATCGGTATTTCACGTGGTTCGCTACGATTCCGTCGGTTCACTAATTGGCGCCGCCTT
>QHPM01000101.1 GCA_003219095.1 Verrucomicrobiota bacterium | reverse complement strand
ATCGAAATCATCGCGCACGTCGAAGCGTCAATGGATTTCCCCGAGGAAGGAATTTCGCCGGACGACATCACGACGATTCGGAGCCGACTCGAGGCATTGCAGAGCGAGATCGATCAATTAATCGCGACGGCTGAGACCGGCCGCATTTTGCGCGAGGGTTTGCGAGTGGTGATTTTCGGCGCGACTAACGCCGGCAAATCGAGCCTGCTCAATTGCATGCTCGGATTCGATCGCGCAATTGTGAGTGAGATGCATGGCACCACCCGCGATTCCATCGAAGAACGAGTCAATCTGCGCGGCATCGCACTGCGTTTGTTCGACACCGCCGGCTTGCGCCCCCCGGAGAATCCGGTGGAACGCGCGGGAATCGACCGCACCCAACGCACCCTCGAAACGGCCGACCTGCGTTTGCACATCGTCGATGTTAACGCGCTGCGTCCGGCTGATTTCAGCACGAGCCCGGACGAGTTGCTCATATTAAATAAGAGCGACCTGCCGGAACATGCTGATTGGTCGTCTGCCGATGCGATCCGGATTTCGTGTAAAACGGGCGCTGGTCTGCCAGAATTGGCAGACGAAATTTATCGGCGCATTGGCGGCGCTAAATTAAGCGCGGAGAGTCCGCTCGCGATCAATGCCCGCCATCGCGAACAGTTGCGCCGGGCTTTAAATGCGATCGCGCGAGCCTTGGCCGCGATCGATGCCGGAGCAACCCCGGAAATGTTCGCGATTGATTTGCAGGAGACGCAGCGCGCCATCGATGAACTACTCGGCGGTGGCGATGAAGAAGCGGTGCGCGATGCCATTTTCGGCCAGTTTTGCATCGGAAAGTGATGAGAATGATTCTCTCCAGCGAATGATTCGCGCCAGCAAATGATTTGCCGCAGGAAATGATTTACGAGCGCCTCCTACGCCCGCTTCTTTTTGCGCTCGACCCCGAAACCGCGCATCGCTTTGCGCTTGCGTTTTTGAGACCTGCCGGGCCGTTGCTTCCAAAATCAACCGCTGAGACTTCGCCAATTTCCGTATTCGGACTGAATTTCCGACATCGTGTCGGGCTCGCAGCCGGCCTCGACAAAAATGGCATCGCGTTGCCGGCTTGGGAAGCGCTCGGGTTTTCGTTTGTCGAAATTGGAACAGTGACCGCGCAGGCGCAGCCGGGCAATCCGCGCCCACGCATCTTTCGTTACCCGGAGCAAAACGCATTGATCAATCGGCTGGGCTTCAACAATGACGGCGCGGAATCGATTGCTAATCGTCTTGCGGTATTGCGCGACCGCGGAGGCTGGCCCGGCATCCCGGTCGGGATCAATATCGGAAAATCACGCGTTACGCCGATAGAACGTGCAGTGGAGGATTATCTATTTTCTTTTCGTAAACTGCGGGCCCAGGCCGATTACATTGCGCTCAACGTCAGTTCACCAAATACACCAGGCTTACGCGAATTACAGGGAGGCAAGAGATTGGATGAATTATTGCGCGCGATTAATGCGGAGTGTGGCAACATGCCGCTGCTGGTCAAAATCGCGCCTGATCTCGAGCCCGCCGCGCTGGATGAGCTCATCAGCGTCTGTGAGGCCAACACCATTTCGGGAATTATCGCAGCAAATACCACGCTCGATCATTCCGCGAAACAAAAATTCCGATCATCGGATGCGGCGGGATTTTTGATGCCGGTTCGGCGCGGGAAAAAATCGAAGCGGGCGCGAAGTTATTACAAGTTTATACCGGATTTATTTTTCGCGGACCGAAATTAATCCGCGAACTCGCGAAGTTGTAGCAGTGATATGGGTAGCGACCCACATTTGTCATTCCGAGCCGCGCAGATAATGCCAGCCCGGCTCGGACCGAGAAATCTCACGATGGTTCGATGACGCGTGATCTTGGCGGGATCCCTCGGCCGCCACGGCGACCTCGGGATGACATCGCCCTAGTTGTTGCGCGCAAAATTCATCGGGCGTTGTAACTAAGAGGGCGCAGCTCCTGTGACGAGCCGCGGCCAGCGACCGCGGCTACAGTGGGCCGCGGGACCTTGCCCCTCCATGACATGCGCGCAAAATCGCGGCGATGGGCGAATCAGAAAAAGGAAGGGGGGACTATTATGTTGCGTTGGGCGGTTATTTTTCTGGTGATTGCGCTGGTAGCTGCGCTCTTTGGGTTTACCGGGATTGCCTCGGCTGCGGCGGGAATTGCGAAATTTCTCTTTTTCCTATTCCTGGTTGTTTGCCTGGTACTTTTTATCGCCGGAATGAGCGTGGCGAAAAGATTCTAGAGCTGATCGAATCTAGCGAGATTTAGACGAAGTATTAAGGAAGACAGACCTGTGGTCTGTGCGCCACATAGGTCCGTGACCTGTGGGACTTCCGGCGCGCCCAAGCGGACATTTTATCGACCGCGTTTGGTTCAGCGGGTTACAAAACCCGCTGGGAGCAAAGGTTGACAGCCATGTTCCGGCGCCGGAGCAGAATTCTTAGGGCGATGTCCGTTTATGGGGTAAATGGCGCCCAAAATCCGTCGTCGGCAACGTCGGCAAGCTGGGCGTAAGTTTCAGGCGGGACGGTTGGAATTTGATCGACGGTCTGCGGACCAAAATCGTGCCCGAGTACATCCCTTCCCGTCGTGCAAAGGTGCGTTTCTTTTTTTAGATAGGCGGTCCAATCGGCGACGGATACAACCGAGCCGGGCTGCCTTTGGGTTTCGATTGAATATTGATCGACGGCCGCTTCGATCAGCCGCAGATCGTCCTTCACCCGCGAAGCTTGCGCTCGTTTCCGCGCCCGAATCATTCCGGGCAGCGCGAGCGCGGCTAGCAACGTAATCACGCCGACTACAACCATGATTTCGACCAGGGTAAAACCTGCCCGTTCTGTTAGCCTGAACTGCACTTTTTTTGACATCTCGGATGGTTGCCGTTGTTTGCGTGGCACCTAAAACTTAAAAGCAGATTCAGTGCTGAAAAACCAAAGAATCTATCGCGAGAGTCCATCGTTATCGTGTTTGTTGACAATAAGTTAGGAAACTGAAGGCAACTCGGGCGTTATGGTAATTAGAGATGCCCCGGTTGTGCCAAGCCCACGATCACCGGAAAAAACGAGGGTGGGTAGCCTTATTGCCAGCAAGCCCGCACAACAATCTTGTTAGATAATTGGCGTGTCTTAGTCAGCGTGAAACCAAGTCCGCCGTGCCACAATTTCGCGTCTCGTTCGAATCGATGTGCAACCCAAGCTCACGCAGCAGCTTCACATCGGCGGTGGCAGCGGGATTTTCCGCGGTCAGTAGTTTGTCTCCGAAAAAGATCGAGTTTGCGCCCGCGAAAAAACAGAGCGCCTGGCCTTCGCGCGTGATGCGAGTGCGGCCGGCGGCAAGACGGACCCGGGCCCGGGGAATTGCGATGCGCGCGACGGCGATCAACCGGACGAGATCGAAAATATCCACCGGCGGGGCGTCGGCCAGCGGCGTTCCCGGCATCGCCATCAGGCAATTAATGGGAACACTTTCGGGTGGCGGATCGAATTCGCTCAAGGTTTCGAGCATGCGCAACCGATCCTGTGAGCTTTCGCCCATGCCGATAATTCCGCCGCTGCATACCGACATCCCGCTGCGTTGCACCGCTCGAATGGTATCGACCCGGTCCTGGAAGGTGTGTGTGCTAACGATTTTTGGATAAAAATCCGGCGAAGTATCGATGTTGTGATTGTAAGCGGTAACGCCGGCGGCCTTGAGCTTCACCGCTTCGTTATCGCCGATTTCGCCAAGGGTAACGCAGACCTCCATGCCGAGTTGGCTGACTTCGCGCACGGTTTCGAGAACGCGTTCGAATTTTTCAGTGCCATCACGCACCCCCCGCCAGGCTGCACCCATACAAAAGCGCGTCGCCCCCTGCATCCGCGCTTGTTTCGCAGCCGATAAAATCCACTCCAGGGGAAGCAAATCTTCGCGCTCGATCCCGGTCGAATAATGCGCACTCTGCGCGCAATAAGAACAATCCTCGCTGCACCCGCCGGTCTTGATGCTAAGCAACGAGCAACGCTGCACCGATTCCCCGCGCCAATGTTCCAGATGAACCGCGCGTGCTTGCGAAATCAAATCAAAGAGCGGCTGATGATAAAGCGTGTGCAGCTCGGCGAAATTCATTGAAGAGGAATAGTTAGAGATTCCTCGACTTCGCTCGGAATGACAAGAGCGGCGATGCTCGATCGGCCATCAGCAATCCGAATTCCGCAATTCAATTGACCCACTTACCGCCTTCGGAGGTGAGAATGGGCAATTCGTCGTCCATGAATTGTGTCTTGCCGAGCGCGCCCCACATGCGGGTGCCGGTCGCAGCGTGCCAATACCTGCTCATTTCTTCGCCGGTGTGACAACCCCAGCTTTTCACAAACGCGCCTTTGGCGAAGGCGCGGCGATCAATCCGCGTCAAGTCCGTCTCGTGCAACCATGCTTTGGAAGAGCTATCCACCACGTTGCTATAGTCGAACATGAAACAGGCTCTGTTCGAATGCCCGAAATATTCGAAGCCGGCGATCTTTAACTCCGTGCGCGGTTGCCCGTTATTTAGGTAATTGATAACCTGGCTTCCGTTATCGAAATAAACCAGGTGCAGGTTATAGGCGTCGCGAACCGAGTTGATGTTCGCGATTAAATCGACGCCATCCTGTTTTGAGCGCTCGAGGTATCCCGGTTTGTAAACCAGCCAGGTGATTGGTGCATTCGGGCCTAACTGCGCCCGCAGTTCTTCAGTCCGAATCCGTGCGGCGTGCACAAAATTAGCCCACCAATGATCGTGCGGTTGCGTTTTGTACTGCTCCCACTGGTGCATCGAAACGCCACCGACAACGACGATCCATTCGCCTTGTGGGACATTGGCCGCCGATGTTCTTTGCGCGCATACGAGCACCACTATCGCAATGATTAGAAGGAGGCGTTTCGCCATAGCTGGGGAGGAGCACTATTTATGCTGAAGCGAATGCGTGCAAGCCGCGCTGGCTCCAGGCGATAAATTCCCTTGTATCAATAGCTCTGACCCGAGGAGGATCGGCACTAATGACTGAGACGTTTCCCGAACTGGCGCGAAAACAGCATCACCGCGGAGTTGACCAGGCCGTTGCGCTGGCTCTTTCCTTTGTAGCGATCTTCGCGCTCCATCGGCACATGCAGGCCGCAGTGCTTCGCGCTGAAACCGGCTTCTATCAGGTAATCGCCCATTCCTCACCTGAGCATCAACGCACCTTTCTGCGGAATTTTTGGAAAAAAAGTTCCCACGGACATTACACCCCGCTGGCGTTTACGGCGGAATATTTCTTTGCCAAATATGCGGGACTCCGCCCAAATTGGTGGCGGAATCGACAGCTTTTTCTGGCGGGTTTGCTGACCTACGTTTTGTTCGGATTCATTCGAGCGGCCGCTGAGAAGACCCGCGCGCCTCCTCTTGCTAGCGCTCTATTGGCCGCGGCCGCGACCCTAATTCTCATCGCACAGCCAGTGATGCGGGACATCTTGCAATGGCCGTTCCATGGTCTGCAAATAGCGTGGATGATTTTTGCGGTCGCTACAGGGTGGGGCTTGGTGCGGTTAACCGATTCGCCACATAAGAATCGACTCCTCTGGTTGATCGCATTCTTGGCCTACGGCTCAATGCATGTCCTCGGCCTTGGATTGGCGATTGTGACTGGAACATTCGCCGTCCTTTTTTTAATCCTGCTGGGAACACGGTCCGGTTACTTTCCTGAATTCAGATCACATCTCCGAACACTCGCTCGCACCCTGGCTTTTCTGGCAATACTGGGTTCTGCTCACACGCTTGCGATGATCATCTTGAACAACGCTTCAGCTAACACGGTCGCGACTGTTGCTCGCGGTCCTGACTGGCATGGATTGGTGGGCTTGTTTGCTTTATTGCCGGTCTCGATTTTCGCCGGTCTTTTTGGTACAAGGCTAGAGCCTGCGTTAATCGATAGCCTTCTGCACACCGTCTGGTCAATTGGTATTGCGGTAGTCCTTGCCTTCGGGCTGTTCGTCGTTCTTCTTGCGAGAAGAAACCAGCAGGCGCCCTCGAGCCGCCGCTCTGCTGCAATCTGTCTATCACTGTTTTCGCTCGTCATGCTAATCACGATGGTTGCGATGATTGCCACGCGGGAAATACAGGAACCGACCGGGGGACTCTATGGTTACCTGGTTGGAGCACGTTACGTTTTACCAATGACAGTGGCTTGGCTCGGGCTTGCCCTGGCTCCAATGATCCTCTTCTCCGCGCGCCGGCTTTTCTTCTTGGCCGCCGTTTCCAGCCTGATCGCCTTTGGCGCAATCGTTGCGCACGTTAGCTATCAGTCTCAAGTCTTGCCGAGGCTGACGCCTCTCCACGGTGCCTCCCACATCCAGGTGTGGCGAAATCTCGTGCAAATCGCGCGCGAAGCGCGCTCTGCGAACCTGCCCATTCCAAACCTTCCGTTGCAATCGCTCTCTGGTTTCCCTTTCGTTGATTTCAAATTTCTCGAGCCACTCCTCCATGATGAACTTCATCTTCCCAAGAATGAACACGACCCGTTTCTCTCCTGGACCGAGTGTCGCGACCACCGGCTCGCTGAATACCTCACAAAATGCCCGACTCTTTTGCCGACGGCCCAGCTGCTTGATCTCCAGTTGCCGCATTCGACGACGGAGTAGCTCTCAGAAATGCGGGTCGCGCTCTCCGGACATGATCTGGGGCAACGTCTGGCGTTCTCGAATCAAGGCCACCTTGTCACCGCGTACCAGCGCTTCCGCCGGCAAGGGCCGCGAATTGTAATTGGAGGCCATGACAAATCCGTAGGCGCCCGCGCTCATCACCGCGAGCAAATCGCCGGCGCGCAGTTCCGGCATTTCTCTATCCTGGGCAAAAAAATCGCCACTCTCACAAACTGGTCCAACGATGTCGATCTTCTCCCTCTTAATCGTATTCTTAAACCTACTCCTACTGGGTTCCGGGCGATTCGGTGAATCCCCCCTACCTTCCACCGGGACAATTTCGTGATAACTCCCGTAAAGCGCCGGCCGGATGAGATCGTTCATGCCCGCGTCGATGATGGCGAATTTTTTCTGCGTTGTTTCTTTGATGTAACGAACACGGGTTAGCAAAATTCCCGCATTACCCACCAGCAATCGGCCGGGCTCGAGCAAAATTCGTAGCCCAAATCTCGTTAGCGGCGGCAGGATGGCATCGACGTAATCGCGAATGGTGAGCGGATGCGAGCGCTGGGACGTCCACCAATCGCCGCTGCCACTGGCGATGGAGGATTCATAGGCAATCCCCAGTCCGCCGCCGATGCTGAAGAACTTGATGGCATACTTCCCTTTAAGTTCCGAGACTAGCGGCGCAATTTTTTCAATCGCAGACACGAACGGCGCGGCCTCGGTGATCTGCGAGCCGATGTGCATCTGCACGCCGCGAACGGTGATGGCGGGCATTTTACTTGCCCGCTCGTAAACTTTCGCGGCGCGTTCCAGCGCGATACCGAATTTATTCTCGCTCTTACCGGTGGAGATGTACTGGTGCGTGCCGGCTTCGACATCGGGATTCACCCGCAGTGCGATCGGCGCGCGGTGGTTTTTGGCCGATGCGATCTCGCTGATGTAATCGAGCTCGGCTTCGCTCTCGATGTTGAAGGAATAAACGCCTTGTTCGAGCGCGTATTCGATTTCCTCGCGCGATTTTCCCACCCCGGCGAAGGTGCATTTCGCCGGGTCGGCGCCGGCGTTTAGCGCCCGAAACAGTTCGCCGCCGGAAACGATATCAAATCCCGCGCCGGCATCGCGCAATAAGCGCAGAATCGCGCGGTTCGAGTTCGCTTTGATGGCGTAGCAAATAAGATGATCAAGTCCCGCCAGCGCTTCATCTAATCGCCCGTAGTGATCGAGAATCGTGCCCGCGCTATATAGATAAAGGGGAGTGCCGAATTTCTCCGCTGTGACCGCGACATCGACTTCTTCGCAAAAAAGCCGGTCATCGCGGTAATGGAAGGCGTGCACGATTGAATGTAATCGTATTCCTATTCTTACTTCTAACCTTATTCCGCCGGGAGATTACGAATAGGATTAGGAATCCGAATAGGAATGTTTTCGTCCGGGTAGCGCACGCGTCATGCGTGTCTGGCAAGGACGTCCTCGCCAGCGCGAACTTTTGTTTCGTCGTAAAAGAGCGGAAAAGCCTGTTTCGCCGAGACCCCGAAAGTCCGAGCCGGACCGGCGTTACCCGCGAGACGCGTGCGCTCCCCGGAACAGATTGCCTCTTACAACCGCTCAGAGTTTTTCTTCAACAACCCGAGAGTCGACACGATCACCAGTAGGACGCCAAACGTGCAGACGATGGCAGCTCCTGAAGGCAGGTCGCCATAGAACGACCAGAACAGCCCTCCAATCCCGCCAATGGTCGCGATTATCCAGCCAAGCAGCAGTCGCGCACGGATCGCGCGCGCCAAATTAATTCCGCAAACCGCCGGCACGATCAGATAACTGAATACGAGAAGGACGCCGGCCATCCTTACGAAGATAGTCACGACCAATCCGAAGCTGGCATAAAAGAAAAAGTCCCACCAACGAACGCGCAATCCTTGCGCGTAGGCGCGATCGCGATCGAATGAGACGAGCAGAAAATTTCTCCGCAGCGCGAAATGAAAAACGCCCACTGCCACAAAAAGCGCGAAACATTTCCAAACCTCCGCTGGTGTCACCAGCAGAATATTGCCCACCAGCATCTGTTTGATTTCTTCGTCGCCCTCCGCGGCGCGGCTGAGAAGCAACACCGCCGCGGCCGCCGCGACGACATAGGCAATGCCAATGATTGCTTCCTGCGGAATCTTGCTCGCGCGTTTTCCGGTTAAGGAAAAAATCGCGCCGCCCAGGAGAGTGAAACCGAGCGCAATAGCGAATGTCGTCCAGCCATGCAGATCGAAACGAAAGAGCAACGCCACGCAAATTCCAAGAGAGGCCATTTGCGCCATTGCGATGTCGACGAAGATAATGCCGCGTTGGACGACATGAAGACCGAGATAGACGAGTAACCAGGGCAACAGGACGCAGGCCACGATTGGCCAG
This sequence comes from Verrucomicrobiota bacterium, assembly GCA_003219095.1. Lineage (GTDB taxonomy): Bacteria > Verrucomicrobiota > Verrucomicrobiia > Chthoniobacterales > UBA10450 > AV69. The sequence continues at coordinate 8,294 of QHPM01000101.1, read as the reverse complement.
AACATTACCTCCCACATCTTGAGAAACGTGAATCGTGATTAGTAATACGTGAATCGAGCCTCATCGGGCATATTTTCCATTCACTGATCGTCAGTCACCATTCATTTCAGCGCGGCGGCCAATCGCGAAACAAGTGCGTCAATCAGCTTAATATAGGTCTCGGTGCCCGGGAGCGCCCCGGGAGATTGTGCGAAATCGACTACCGTCGCGCCGGTCGCGCTGGCGACGCGCTCGGCAATTTTGCGATCATGATACGGTTCAACGATGATCGCTTTGATCTTCTGCGCCTTCATTTGCGCAATCACTTCCGCGAGGTGCGATGGCGAGGGAGGAATACCGGGTTTCGGTTCCAGAAAAATGTCGATCTCCAACCCGAAACGGTGGCCGAAGTAGGGCCAGGAATCGTGATAGGCGGCGATGTGCTGGCCTTTGAACGGCAGCAAGGCCGCGCCCCATTGCTGAAGCTTGGCATTGATGGCGGCTTCGAATTTTTTGTAGTTCGCCTCGTAGGCTGCGGCGTTGCCTGGGTCGATGGCGGAAAATGATTGCGCGATGTGCTGCGCGATCGCTTTGCCAATGATTGGGTCGACTCCGAAATGTGGATTGCCTAGGGCGTGCACGTCACCGGCGGCGCGCGTCACATTCGCCAGCACGTTCATTAAACGAACTCCTCGCGACGCCTGGACGCGGCCTGGTTTGCCGATGTCGAGCTTGGGGTTGCGCGCGTTTTGTAAGAGCGGTGGCAACCATCCCAGCTCGAGTTCCGCGCCGCCATCGATCAGCAGATCCGCGCTCCGAAGCGCAACGACGAAGCTCGGGCGCGCATCCACAAAGTGGGGATCCTCGGTTGGTTTCGCTAAGACCGTAACGCTGACGTTGTCACCGCCAATATCGCGCGCGAGGGAGCCAAGATCAGGAAGCGTCGCGACAACGTTTATTTTGGCCGAAGCAATTACGGGCAAAAGGGTGAGAGCGGCGGCAAACAATTGTAACCGGCATCGTTGATGCCGGCTGCCGGGATCGACGATCCCGCCTACAACATGCGAACGAAGAGAATTTTTCATGTTAATTTTACTGTTAAGATTTTCCACGACGGATCTCCTTGGACCTGTCATTCCAAGCGCAGCCAAGGAATCCCCTGGCGCAAAGGACGGTGACTTCAACGGTCCTCGACCCCCCTTCGCTCTGCTCGGGGTGACTGTATTACTGATCATGTTTCAAAACTTGTGGGCGCCGTGCGCTCCGAGGATGAATTCGAATTGAAGGAAAACAGAGTCGACTTCGCGATCGGCGAGAAAGAAGTTCGATTCCAGAAAATCATGATTGTATTGCAAGCGCAGCTTCGAAAATTCAGTGGGGTACCAGCTTAAATTTGCGCTGATGCGGGAACGCGATTGCCGATCGGCATCGTCGGTAAATCTCGAATTCTGCATGTGGAGATAATCGCCACGCAGACCTGCGACCCAGCCTTTGCGAAAACCCCACAACACCTGTGAATACAACCCCCAATCGTGGAACGTTTCCGCTACCGGAAATGTCTCATCGACACCACGGCCCGCTTCGAACCGTCGATACATCACTTCGCTCTGCCATTTCACGAACGGGAAGCCACCTTCGGCATGCGAACTCTTCCATTTGTAAAATACGTCGGCGCCATAAATTTGGGTACGCGCATTCGCGCCGGTTTCGTTCGAACCGAATGCGCCGGATACTCCCGCCAGCACCACCTGGGTCGGGCTGAGATCCACCGAATTTTCCCAGCGCGGAATCCAGACGAAATCCTGGAGACCGCGCACCTCTCGATCAGTTGTTTCGCGACCGAAGAAAATCCCGTTGTCGCCTGGGTTACGAAAAGAAAATCCGGTGCTGCCACGTCCGTTCTGCGCGGCGAGAATCAGTTGCGAGTACCACGGTGTCGGCAACGTCCAGGAAATCTGGGCCCCGACGCCGCGCAACCCATCCGGGCCGAGCAAGCGGCCATGCACCAGCGCGTCATCCGCAAAATCCCAGACGTGTGGATGCATCGGATTAAGTCGGCCGAAGGCGGCGAAGAATTGGCCGCCCTTTAATTGCAAACCGAACGGCAGGTTCGTTGTTTGCATAAACGCTTCCTCGACCTCGACCTCGGTTGCATTGTCATTATCGAGTTTGAACACGATGTTGGCGAAACCTTCAAAGTAAGGATCGACCGCGCCATCGAGCGCGAGTTCGATATTGCGGGCATTGAATCCGCGCTGTTGCGGATCGTGATCGCCCACTTCGATGTGTGAAAGATCGCGTGCGCTCGATCCAGCGAGAGCAAACATGCCGTCGAAGGAAATGTTCATGTAATTTTTTCCGCCGCCCGCGATTGTGATTGGCTGCGTGAGGGAGCCTGTTGATGTCTCAGTCGGCGGCGCACTAGTCGCAGAGGAGATTGCCCCCGCCGGCGTGGCGACCACTGATTCGTCCGTGGTCGGGAACTGGCCGGTAGCCGTGCCGTTCGCGTTTACTGCTGGCGTGCCTGGCGCAGTCGGCGCGTTGGAAACGACCGAGCTATCCGTTGTTGGAAATGATTCTTGAGCGCTCGTGCCTGGCAGAGGCGTAGGTAGAGGTGCTGACGCTGCGGAAGACGTTCCTTGGCCTTGCGGCAATTGAACGATGTTCGCCTTCTCCAGCGCTGCCTGCTGATCTTTCACCTGCTGTTGCAATTCTTTCACCGTCCCGGTCAGCGCCTCGACTTGCTGGCGCAGCGCGGCTACATCCGACGCGGTGGCGGAGGCGGTTGGTGCAGCTGTCTGCGCCAGGGCATGATGAGAGGCAATCATCACCAACATTGCAATTAGAGTTTTGAAGAGAAATTTGGTCATTAAAAAATCGATTAGTGTCGGCAAAAAATCCAGCCGGTAGGATGCGAGCGATTAGCGCGCGGGAAGATTCGCTGCGCAAAAAATGAATGCGCAGCCCATCGCGGACGCGCGAAGCGTTAGTGAGACGCGGGCGGCGCGTGTTCCTGAATCGAGGAAGGAACCGACGCGACAACGAATTGAAATTGTTGCGGCAAAAACGCCGGCGAATTCGGTGCATTCTCGCGGTTGGGAACAAGCTGAGGCGACGCAGCGTGCTCGAAATTACCGGAAGCGATCATGGTTGCGGCGCACTCGTGATGGGCCCCGGGCTTGTGCAGTTTTTCGTGCAGTTGCGGCGAACTGGCCAGCGTCAACGCCACAAAAAAGGCGAACAAAACGCTAATCCCAACGCGAGCACACGCCTTCATCTGCCGCCGAGATTCCATCGGGGCGAATTACCGCGCAAGAAATTTCTGCCGGTGAGCTGAACTGGATCGATTAGGAGTAGTCGAAAACTAAATCACTTTGTTGAGGCGCCACCAACTGAATGTCAGTTTCCAAGATCGCTTTTCGCTCCACTGTAGTGTCTGCCAATATTTTGTAGAAAATCGCGGCCGCGCGATCTGTAATGGCTTAGAAGTCGTACGCAACTGTTCCGTAAAATCCGCGACGCTGGCCAAACTGCGGCGCGCCGACTCCGATGCCGCTGCCGTCGCGAATCTGGTAAATCTTGTCGAATAAATTCACGACGTCGAACCGAACTTTGATCGCTTGTTTGCCACCGAGTGAAATTCTGCGCTCGACTCCGAGGTTCAACGTTTCGTAAGGATGATTCTTTTGCGTGTTAGCAAACCCGCGGCGCAATCCATTTCCATAAAGTGCGTCGGCGGAAAAACTCCAGTCATTCCAGTTGTAGGCCACTCCGGCCGAACCGGTGAAACGCTGATCGTGATCAAGGAAAACCCAGTGATTGCGAATATAAGCGAACTCATCAGGATCAAAAAGGAATTGGGCAGAACTGACATGCATACCGCGGGCATATTCGTATCCAATATTCAGGTAACTCGAGAAACCTTTATGCTGGTAGTTAGCGGTGAATTCGCCGCCATAAATTTCCCCCTCGCGATAGTTGAAAGATGAAAGGATAAGAGCCTGCCCGAATTGTCCCTCATCCAGGACGTTCCGCGCATGTTTATAGAAGCCGTCGATTCCAACCTGGAAGTCGTCACCAATCTTTTGCGTGACGCCGGCGTCGAAGTAATGGGCGCGCTCCGTTTTTACCGGTGTATCCAGCGTGATGGCAGATTCGTTGGTAGTACCGGTGAACTTCGCGATGGTGCTTTGGGGCACATTCTCCAGCGGCGGGGGGGTGAAGTAGCGCGCGTAACCAACGTGGAAAGTGGTCGTCGCCCATGGTGTGTAGACGATATTGATGCGTGGACTGAACTGGCTTTCAGTCAACGTTTCATCGGCCAGGTCAAAGCGACTACCAAAGTTAATGATTAGTTGCTCGAAAGGCTTCCATTCGTCTTGCAGATAGAGGCCGTAGAAATAGCCGAACTGGCTAGTGTTATCGACAATGCGAAACGGCATGTCGCTCGTTGGATTTCCCAGCGCGTCGACGGGAAAAACGAGTGTGACCGAACCTACGGTAGCGTGCGATGCAGTGAAGAGTAGTCCACCGCGGAGAGTATTCTGATCATTAAGTTTGTAGCTCATGTCCAGCTCGGCACCGTTGGTATAGATCTGTCGATCTACCCGCGAAGCTACTCCGTTGAAAAAGAGGTCACCCAGCTCATCCGGGCGAAACAGGACGCCGCTGTAACGAGCGAAGACCGACGCCTGCATGTTGAAGAGGTCGGATTTCTTCTGATAAGCCAGAATCGCATAAGCCGAGTTTTCGGCCTGGTTTTCGTCCAATTTCGAGGAATCAAACGTCGTTTTGCCGTTGACTACAAACATGGGAATTTGCCCGGGATTATTGGGTATTTGGAAGTTGCTGTCGTTTCCACTGAGCAACAGCGTGAACCGGCTGGTATCATCGATGATGTAGGAAAAATAGCCGAAACCTTTGAACTGATCAGTGTCGTCGTGGATCGGATCGCTGCTTCGCGTCGGATTTTCGATCCCGATGCCGCTGTGCAAATAGCTCCCAGTGCCGTAGTAGGTGAGCTTCCCGCTAACACCCCCATATTCAAAGCTTGGCATGATGGTATCAAAGCTACCCACATGGATGGAAGCTTCGCCGTCGGTAAAGACGGCGCCGTTCTTGGAATGAATGTCGATGACACCGGTGGTGCGAAACCCGAATTGCGCCGGCAACGCCCCGGTTATTAACGAGATGTTGTCAGCAAAGCGTNNNATATTGCAGGTTGGCGTGTTCGCCGCGCAAATGCAGTTGGCCGAATGAATCCTGGGCGACGCCGGGGAAACGCAGAATGGTTTGGTTAAAGGGCGCGTCTTCCCCCTGCGCCTGCTGACCAAGACGATCAGGTCCAACGGTGTAACGCGTCGCGCCGAGGCTTGGCACAATTTGCTCGCGCGAAACATCCAGCTCTTCGCTGGTCACGACTACGCTCTCTGCCGTCGCCGCGCTGGAAGCTGGCGACGCGGCCGGTGCTGGTGAAGGGCTGGGTGACGCCATCGCGTCCTGCGCCATCGCCATGCTCGCCCCGCTCAGCATCGCGATTGTGATTGCTAAAAATTGTTTCATTAAAAGTTTTCATAATTGGAATTCGACGAGTGCAACGGCGCGTTCGCGGAGTTGCGGTTAATGAACGCGTGCGCAAGAAAACGCCGCGATTATTTCAGCGAAAAGGCGGCGGACTTGCGCTAGGGCGCGGCTGGCGGCGCGTGTTCCTGGATCGAAGACGGAACGGCCGCAATGACGAATCGGAAATGCTGCGCCAGGAAGGCCGGCGATGCCGGAACATCTTGGAGCTTGGGAGTGACCGCCGGCGACGCATTGTGTTCGCAGCTGCCGGAAGCGATTATAGTCGCGGCGCATTCGTGATGCGGGCTGCTCGAGTGCAATCGCTCGTGCAACTGCGGCGAACTGGCCAACGTCAACGCCGTCAGGCTTCACTTCATTGAAAGTATTAAATGAGTACGGTGTTTGTGCAAGAGTAAACGAATTTGGGTAGTGGGACAGTTTGATGAAATTGTATCACTACCCAAATTCGCTGGATGCGATGCCGCCGACGGCAATTTTTCGGGTAAGTTACGACGCATCGTTGCTCGATACTCCACGCGTCCGTTTGTCATAGCGAGCGATCGGTTTCGGACTTGTTTTGGCTTATCTGGCTTAATCCAAGACAAGGGTGAATTGCATGCCAATTGGAAAAAAACCTAAGGATTTTCGATTTCATGATTTTTCGCGTATTTTGCTGTTTAAAGGTAGTAAGCCACCAGCGTAAGTCGTTCTTATTCAGCAATAAATGGATAGCATCGCCCGGCGGGGAGCTAAAAAAATGGGCACGCTGAGTGCTTATATTTTCTACGTTATAGATACTTACCATAATACCAATGTTTGCATCCGTCATAAAACGGGTGTGCCTAGTCCTGCCTCTATTCGCGATCGCCTTCAACACTGCACGCGCCGGCTCGGCCACCCTCGCATGGCGACCTAGCCCTTCCTACGGCGTTGTCGCCTATAAAATCTACTACGGGACTAGCAGCCGCAGTTATCAGACAGCGGTTGTTGTTCCCAACGCAACCATCGCCCAAATCAACGGACTGGTCGAAGGCACGACCTACTACTTCGTAGCCAGCACCGTTACTGCAACGGGCGAGGAAAGCCCGGTATCGAATGAAGCGCAGTTCACCGCTCCGGCAAACCAGCCTGCAGATTCATCATCCTCCGCTGCTGGTCTCGCCAATATCTCGACCCGCGCGGATGTGCTCGCTGGCGAGAGCGCTACTATCGGCGGTTTCGTTATTGCCGGAACCGAAAACCATACCGTGCTCGTGCGAGGACTCGGCCCTACCCTGACCTCCTTCGGGATCAATGGCGTCCTAGCCAACCCATTTCTCACCCTCCATTACATCGATCTGCTCGGCCATGACACGGTGGTGGCCAGTAACGATAATTGGAAAGATTCGCAGCGGGATGCCATTAGCCCTACCGGTTTAGCACCATCGGATGACACCGAAGCAGCTATCATCCAGTCACTCGCACCTGGCAGTTACACCGCCGTTCTCACGGACGCCGACGGTGGGTCAGGTGTTGGGCTAATTGAAGTTTATGATTTGAGCGCGGGCGGCACCTCACTCCTGTTCAATATTAGCACCCGCGGTTTTGTCGGTGTCGACGATCACGTGCTCATTGGCGGGTTCATCGCCCGCAGCAATAATACTCGTGTTGTCGTGCGCGCTCTGGGCCCGACCCTCCAGGGGTTCGGGATTGCGGGGGCTTTGTCTGACCCGATCCTGATGTTGTTCGATGAAAACGGAAACTTTATCGCCTCTAACGACAACTGGGGCGATACTCAGGCCGACGAGATCGAAGGGACTGGTTACGCTCCCCCTTGTCCTGCGGAATCCGCGATCATCGTCACTCGTCCAGCTGGAAACACCACTGCGATCGTCAGAGGCAAAAACAGAAGCATTGGAGTCGCTCTGGTCGAAGTGTACTATTTGCCATTATAGCTGGGATGTTTTAGCGTTTTGCGTTGGCTGCTGGACATGTCCGGCGTCGTGCAGTACCAATCGCCCTGATGATTGGTCCGGCGAAAATTTATTTCATTATTTTTGGAATTCTGACGATTGCGGGCGGAATCGTCGGCTACGTTAAGGCGGGAAGCATGGCTTCGATCATCGCCGGCTCCATTTCGGGCGTGCTGCTTTTGCTATCAGCATGGTTGATGCCGGAACATCAGGCAGCGGGCTTAGTCGTCGCACTGGTAATCTCCCTGCTGCTGGCTGCGCAATTTGTTCCGAAATTTTTCCGCACTTTCAAAGTGATGCCAGCGGGGTTGATGTCGGTCCTGAGCGCTATCGGGATTGTTGTCGCGATTGCAGCCTGGCTGAGGAAATAATCGCGTGCGGAAGCTGGGGCTCGGCACGCTGCGCCGGATCGTTCTCTTCATTTTTCTGGCGCTCTTTGTCGCAATCACGTTGCGGTGGATTTCGCTGGAACGCTGGCGCTGGACGATCACGCACGCGGAAGAAATTGAAACCGCTTCGCCCACCCCAACGGCGGCCGCTTCAGCCGTGGCTACCCGCCCACCGACGCTGTCGGGCAAGTTCGACGTCTCCCGTCTTTTCAATGGCATCACGTTGCGGAGCGAAGTGGAAACGACACCGGGCGTGGCTGCATCCGAAGAACGAGTCGACCCGATGAGTTATGCGATCGATTTGAAACTGCGTGCACGCGTACCGACGCCAAATGGAACCGTGGATGAACTGGGGAAAGTGAGTCCCGATCTCGGTAAGTTACTTCCCGGTCTGGCTGCGATGGCAAAGCCG
>QHPM01000186.1 GCA_003219095.1 Verrucomicrobiota bacterium | reverse complement strand
GAGCGAAAGGAATAGAACCTACGATGGTGTGGTCGGTAGAATCTGGGGAGTGCGGGCTGCTAGCCCGCCGTTGCCGGCAGCTTGCCGGCAACAAATTTCGGATTCTTTGGTGATGAGCTCCGATAACCGGTCTCGGCAAGCTGCCGAGACTGCAGACTAGCAGTCTGCGCTCCCCAGAATTCAGAAATCAGGCGCCGTGTCGGAAGGTCTGCTACCCTTCAATCAAAATCATCGCCACGGCGTGATGCTCGGTATGACTCAAACTGATCCAGGCCGATTTCATCGCGCGCTTTTTCGCGAGAGCCTCGGCTGCACCGTGAAGGACCAGAAACGGCTCGCCGCTTTCTTTTTTGTGCACGTCGATATCGCGCCAGCCCATCGCTTTTCCAATTCCCGTGCCAAACGCTTTTGACACCGCTTCCTTGGCTGCGAACCGGGCCGCAAAATGGCGGTCCGGAAATTTCATCGACTGGCAATAGGCGATTTCGCCCTCGGTAAAAACGCGTTTCATAAAACGTTCGCCAAAACGATCGAGCGAATGCTGAATGCGCTCGACTTCAATTAGGTCCACGCCGATGCCGAGCACGCTCATGGTGAATTTCTAAGCGCAGTGCGACGTGTCTTGGAGCGGTGCCCGGTGGATACGATGGGCACTACGATGCACTCCGGGGAGCGCACACGCCTCGCGTGCTCATTGCGGCGCCTCGCTGCAATGCTGTGAGAAAGAAAAAGTGCACGATAGCGGGGCGCCATCGGTCCGAGCCGACCCGTTATAGTTCTCCATGAGCATGAGCATTTCGCGTACGGCGTTTTCCCAGCCCACCAAAATTGCACGCGAAACAATGGCATGCCCGATGTTGAGCTCGGTCAGATGCGGGATCTTGTGAATGAGAGCGATGTTCCGATAATTGATGCCATGGCCAGCGTTGACTTGAAGTTTTGCGCTGTGCGCATGCCGCGCACATTGACACAGGCGATCCAGCTCTTGCGTCTCGACTTTTTCTGTGAACGCGTTCGCCAGTTTGCCCGTATGCAATTCGATCATTTCCGCTCCCAGTTCCGTTGCGCAGTCGATTTGTTTTTCATCGGGATCAATAAAGAGACTGACGCGGATGCCATTGGCATGGAGCCGCTGGATGGTATTGGACAAGTCCCGACGGCTGGCGATGGCATCCAGCCCGCCTTCTGTCGTAACTTCTGCGCGTTTCTCCGGAACAAGACAAACTTCATCTGGTCGAATCCGAATGGCGACGTCGAGGATTTCGGGCGTGTTGCCCATTTCAAAATTCAGTTTTGTCATAACGTTGGCCCGCAGGCGTTCCATGTCGCGGTCCTGAATATGGCGTCGATCGGCACGCAAATGCGCGGTGATGCCATGGGCGCCGACGCGCTCGCAAATCGAAGCCGCCGCGATCGGATCGGGCTCGGCGTTTTTTGAGTCGGGCATGGTAGCGTAACGCGCCTGCCGCAGCGTAGCGATGTGATCGATGTTGACTCCGAGGCGCAAGATTCCCATTTCAACGATCTATCGCACAAAGATTGCAACGGGCACAAGGTCATCCCGAGCGCAGCGAAGCGCAGCCGAGGGGATCCCGAGGCGTTACCTTAAAGCTTTCGTGACGGGATCAATGTGGCATCGGGATGACGAATTTGTAGGGCAAGCGCGCCGCTTGCCATGTGAATTCACTCGGCAGGCGGGAACGCCTGCCCTACAAAAATGCAAGAAAACGGGAAACATGGCCCCGATTCGCCATGCCTCGGTGGAGCGATCATTTTGGTTCCGCCGCGGCCAACGACCGCAGCTACAATTTTTTCAAATTTTTCGCGCGGAATTTAAAACTCAACCGTCTAGGCTTTGATCGCACCAATGGAGCCCGCCGACCATGAAATGTATCGAGCTGCCATTCGCGGCGATTTCGAAGCTTTTGAATTGGTCATTCGAAAAATGAGTCGTCCACTTTTTGCCATTGCGTTTGGCGCGTTGCAAAACCGCGACGAAGCCGACGACGTGGTGCAGGACGCGTTCGTCAAAGCCTGGAAAGCGCGCTGGCAGGTGCGCAATCCAGAGAAATTTCCGGCCTGGATCGCCGCGATTGTGCGCAATCGCGCCCACGACATCCTGATCCGCCGGCGCACCATTCCGCTGGAAGAGCAGTTTAACGAACTCCCGAGTGATCAGGCGCAATTCTGGCTGGCCGACGCCGAGCGTTATCAACAGGTGCACGCCGCGCTCGCCACCCTGCCCGAATTATATCGAAGCGTGATTGCTCTGCGCTATCTCGAGGAAATGGATTACGCCAGCATCGAACGCATACTCGGGTTAACCAATGGCGCACTACGCGGGATTCTCGGGCGCGCACTCGCGGCCATGCGAAAACGTCTGAAAACCAGCACCGAGGTTTTCTCCTGAACTCTATGGTCACGATTCACGAAAACATTAACGAGCTTCTCGCGGCCGATTTGCACGGTGAACTAAGCGAATCCGAACGCGAAGAATTGCACACTCATCTGGTGGAATGCGCCGAGTGCCGTTCGCTGCATAAAGAAGAACAACTGACTCACAAAGCTTTGCAGGCGACCTTGGACAGGGCCAAACCGCAGCTGGGTTTCGAGCAGCGGATGGTTTCTTCCTTTCGCAACCGCGTCCCAAATCAAAGCCCGCGTTTGACCGGTCTTTTTGTCAACGTGCTGCGTTTGCGTGCGATCCAGGCGGTGGGCCTCGCGGCCATATTTTTCGCTCTTGTGCAAATGGGACGCGTTCTTACTGGAGACGCCGATCTTAACTTAACGCGAGCGCCATTGGCCTTTCTGGCGAGGATGCAAACAGACGCTGCGAGTCGCGAGAAAGATGTAAGCAAAGAAAATACGGCGGAACGCGTCGCCACTACCGATCGCAAATCGCCCGTCAGAGACGACAGCGGACAGGCCGGGGCCAGTGCGCGTACCGATAGAGCTAAGAGCAAGAGCGATCAATTTGCTGTCGGATCGGATGTAAGAAATCTGCCTCGGCCCGGCAGTGTGACCTCCAGCAACGGTTCGAAACCGGCCGAGGACGGTCAGGTTGCCTCATATGCCACTGGCGGCGAGCGCGAATCGGAATCAACTGAGCCAGAACGTGTCGTCGTAACCGGCTCCAACATTTCAACGTCTGAAGAGGTTGGTCCCAAACCCTCTGGTGCACCGGCGCCGACTGGACCGGCGAACAATCGCAAGCTTGTTCGGAACGCGAAGGTCGATCTCGAGGTCAAGAGTTTTGACGAGGCGCTACAAAGTATCAGCGCGTTTGCGAGTGAGGGGCGCGGCTACGTCGCGACAACAAGTTCCGAGAAACAGGAAAATGGAAAATTACGCGGCGAGATTATTGTTAAAATTCTCCCCGAAAACCTCGATGGCTTTCTCGTCAAACTGCGAGAGCTCGGCGACCTGAAAAATCAAACTCTCGCGACCGAGGATGTAACAAAAGAATATGTCGATACCGATGCGCGCTTGAACAATGCGCGCCTGTTGGAAACGCGCCTGGTCGAGCTTCTCAAAAAGAAAAGTGATGACGTTGAAGATCTACTTGCCGTCGAGAAAGAACTTGGACGGATACGCGAGCAAATCGAGCAGTTGCAGGGTGAACTTAAGTTTATGGATATGCAGGTGCAGTTCGCCACCGTCACAATTTCACTCGCCGAAAAGGACATGGAGACACCGGCGGGATTTCTGTTGAAAGAACGCGTCCAGCTTTCGCTCTTCGCCCCGGACTTGGAGAAAATTTATGCGGAGATTAAAGGACTCGCCTCGCCCACCGTCCAGATCACCAACGCGACGCTTGATCGTGATGATGCCGGACGGATTTCCGCGCGTGTCAGCATGTTAATCGCGCCGGAGAATGCCGATAGCGTAATCGCAAAAGTGAAATCGCTGGGACGGGTCGAAAATTATCAGCTGCAAAGCGAGCGTATCGGGCGTGGCGGGGAGGGAATGTCGCAGGACGCCAAAACCGAGCGCGACAAGGTGCAACTAAACATCACCATTTCGCAGGAAGATCAAGAGGCAGCGCGACAGCAAACGTCCCTCAGCATTCGCGCATCGGATGTGACTGAGCAGTCCAGGCAATTGCGCGAATTGGCGGCCAAACAGGGCGGGCGCATCCGGAGTTCGTCATTCTCGCGCGATCCAAATGGGCGCGAGTACGCCAACGTCGCCTTGCGCGTGCCGATGCAAAATTACAGTGCGCTGATGCAATCGCTGAATGCACTTGGCAGGCCGGAAAACCTGAGTGTTCGTCGTGACGATCGGCCGAATTCGCAAAACGATGAGAAAAGCGCACCGGCCGATATTTCTATCCAGGTTTATTCCCAGGGAAATCTGGTGGCGGAAGGATCCGGTCTTCCCGCGACCATGCGGCGAACCATCGAGCAAGGCGCCAGCGCGTTGATGTGGAGTGTGCGCATGATTGGTGTTGCGCTGGCGTTTCTGGCGCCATGGATCATCGCATTCGCCGCTGCCATCGGCATCGTGCGCGGGATCCGGCGCTCGCGGCAACGTCGCGAACACTGACGGATATAGAGGCGGCCGTGCCGGCCGCAAAGAATTAGGGACGAGACGACGCTCGTCCCTCCAATTATGTTGGGCGACTTGGAAGTCGCCGCTCCCACTCAATACTCCACTACTCCCCCACTCCGAGAATCCCTTCCCTCCAATGTTGCTCGAAACATTCAAGCGTCGTAAAATGGCTTAGCGCGTAAGCGCGTGAGAAAACCCCGATGAGTATTCAACCTTTCAGCCGAACCAACCGCGCAGTACAAACGCTGCCGAAACATCTCCTGCAATTTGCGGTCGATCAGCGCTACGAAGAATACACCTCGGTCGATCACGCGGTCTGGCGTTTCATCATGCGCCAGAACATTTTTTTCCTGAAGGAATACGCCCACAAAGTTTATTTCCAGGGATTGCTCGATACCGGCATCTCGTTCGAGCGCATCCCGCGGATTGAGGAAATGAACGACATCCTCGGCCGGATTGATTGGGGGGCGGTAGCGGTGGATGGTTTTATTCCCCCGGCCGCGTTCATGGAATTTCAAGCCTACAAAGTTCTCGTGATCGCGTGCGACATGCGTCAGATCCATCACATCCGCGGGGCACGCGCCCATTATTGTCGATCGCGAGTACTCGAATTATTTGCAGCGCTTCGGCGAAGTGGGCGCGAAAGCGATGCAATCGCGCCGCGATTTCGAGCTTTACCAGGCGATCCGCCATCTGTCGATCTTGAAGGAATTGCCAAACTCAGATCCAAAGGAAGTTGAGGAAGCGACTTGCGAAGTGGAACGTCGGCAAAAGAATTTGGGTGAACCATCCGAAATGGCGCTGCTTTCGCGATTGCACTGGTGGACAGTCGAATACGGACTAATCGGCACGCTCGATAAACCAAAAATCTACGGCGCCGGCTTGCTCTCTTCTATCGGCGAATCAGTTTCGTGTCTGGAAGCGAATGTGAAAAAAATTCCGTACTCGATCGATGCCCAGAATACACCTTTCGACATCACCACGCGCCAGCCACAACTCTTCGTCTGCCGCGATTTCAATCATCTGCGGGATGTGCTCGAAGAATTTGCCAGTACCATGGCTTATCTTGTTGGCGGCCTCGAGGGCATCAATAAGGCGATTGAGTGCAATAACATCGCGACTTGCGAATACTCATCGGGATTGCAGGTGAGCGGCATCTTTTGCGAGGCGTTAACTGACGAAAACAAGCAACCAATTTATTTCAGATCGAAGGGACCTACCGCGCTCGCATTTCGAAATAAGGAACTGACTGGTCATGGGAAGGACCGGCATGCGGAAGGATTTGGCGCGCCAATTGGTCGCTGGCGAACGGTTAATGCCGCACCCGAAAATCTTTCCAACGACCAACTACATAGCATCGGCATTACCGAGGGAAGGAAAGCGACAATCGAATTTGAAAGCGGCGGCATCGTGTCAGGTCGGGTCGAAAAAATTGTCCGGCAAGATGAAAAATTGCTTTTGGTCACGTTCTCGAATTGCAGCGTGAAACAGGGCGATCGCGTCTTGTTCGATCCGGCCTGGGGCGAATTCGACATGGCCGTGGGCGAAAAGATCAGCTCGGTCTTCAATGGCGCCGCCGACAAGGATGCATTTTTGGAAGTCGCGCTCGTGCCGAAGGAACGCACGATCAAGGCTCCATCCGACGTCAAGCGGAAGAAGCTGGAAAGTCTGTATCAACAGGTGCGCGACATTCGCGAACGCAAAGTCGGCTATGAACGTCTGGGCGAGATTTGGGAAACACAACAGGCCCAGCATCCGGAGGACTGGTTGCTCTCGATGGAGATTTTCGAAATCCTCGACGAGGTCGGACAACAACCGGCACTGAAAGAGCGCATTGCCAAATTCCTCAAGCAAGTCGCATCCACTAACAAGGACAAGCAAACGCTGATCGATTGGGGCTTCCGTCTGGTGGAATATCACAAGATGCCGGAGTACCGCGCCATCCACGAGCGAGCCGCCACCGCGCACTGAGGCGGCCGCAACTCTCATTTCCGTCATCCTGAGCGTAGCGAAGGACCTCACAAAGCTCGTTAGCGTGTTCGAACATTGTGAGGTCCCTCGGTCCGATCCAGACTGGCATTTTCTGCGCGGCTCGGGATGACGGCAGAGCGTTCTGCGACTCCATCGCCGATAACTAATAGCTGATAACTCGCAGCATCGCTGCGTCCGCGCTTCACCCTTCCTCTTTCTTTTTTGCCACCGCCTCGCCCAGCTTTTTCCCGCCCTCGATCGCTTTCACCACCGCGCTTCGAGCGCGCTCACGATGCTCATTGGTTTCGCGATGAAGCTGATCGATCGTGCGATCCAGCGCTGCTTTAATCGTCGCAGCCGTTCCGCCTTTTTCGTACTCACGCACCAGCACGCCCTCCAGTCGCGCCACCACTGCGTCCACCGTGTACTTAGGATTGACGTTCAAATCACGCAGTTCATCTCTAACCGGACTGTAGGCGTTGAGAACTTCTTCACTATGCGCGCCCCAACGTAAGACGCGGTAAAAGAGCGATCCTTCACGTTCTCCTTTGCTGACTAGATCAATCATCGCCGCCACCACCGATACGGGCATGAGCGCGAAATCGCGCAGATTGCCGATGAACATTTTGAGCTCGAAGACGAGCACATCGCGCCAAAATCGCCAGCGCTCGTCAGTCGTTTTCTGCGCATCCGGAAGAGTCGAAGTCATTCGGCATTTTCACGCAAGCGTTCTCCGTCGTCACTCTTGAATTGGCACTGCTCAAACTTGCAGGAACACCCGGTCTCCACTTCGCCATAGACGCGGAAGACAGGCCGCTGGTCTGTCCGGCGGTCATAGACCGCCGCTACAGAAATCTTAACAGGCTGGGAGCCGGCCTTTGACTACCCCTCATCAGCAAAAAATAGTTAGAGATTCCTCCCGACCTTCGCATAAAGCTACGGCGTGGCAGGCGACTTCGCT
>QHPM01000185.1 GCA_003219095.1 Verrucomicrobiota bacterium | reverse complement strand
CCATTCGGAAATCTACGGGTCAAAGCGTGTTTGCCGCTCTCCGTAGCTTATCGCAGCTTACCACGTCCTTCATCGCCTATTGGCACCAAGGCATCCATGATGCGCTCTTTGTAGCTTGATCAATCTGTTGATTCACTCCGTCAGAACGACGGTCATAGACCGCCGCTACAGTGGAGGAACCAGATTCTTTGATAACTGAAACTCTCCTGTAAAACGCGTCGCAGAGCGACGCGGCTACAGCATTTTTTCAGACTCAGCTCTTAAAGTTGTACTTTCTTACTACCCTGTATGTAGATGTCAAAGAACCAGCCCTCACGTCCATTCAGGCGACAAAAAAACTCAATCCTGTCTCCCCGACCCTCGATCCGCGGCCTTCCGGGTATCGTTGCCGGGACAAAATTGAGTCCAATTTGCAGTCCCAAATGTACGTAGAACGAACTCCTGATTAGGGGAGTTCCCCGCCTTCCGCGGGATCAAAAAATTAACCCGAGTCAGCCCGCCGTCAACACGATTTTCCTGGATTTCGCGCGATTTTTCTCGTTGTTGCCGGCCTCTTCCTCAAACGGGCACGGCTGAGCCACTCATGAGCAGCGAAAATCTCTTTTGTATGCCGAAGGAAAAGAAAATTCGCCCACCCCAGCACCAACGAGAACAGCCTGGTCGCCAGCACAAAATGCGGCCGCAACCGCGCTCGGGTGCTCGTGATTACACAGGCTGCGGAAAACTACGAGATAAAGTGGCGTTAATCACCGGCGGTGATAGCGGAATTGGCCGTGCCGTTGCGGTCCTTTTCGCCAAGGAGGGTGCGGATATCGCGGTCGTTTATTTCAACGAGCACCGCGATGCCAGGGAAACAAAGCGGCTGGTCGAAGCCGAAGGCCGCAAATGTCTCTTACTGGCCGGCGATGTTGGCCGCGAAAAGTTTTGCAAAGATGCGGTGCAGCGAACAAGGCGAGAACTCGGAGGAATCAACATCCTGGTCAACAATGCCGCCGAGCAACATCCACAGGAGAGTATAACCAGGATCACGGAGAAGCAGCTCGAGCGAACTTTTCGCACCAACATTTTTTCGATGTTCTTCATGACAAAAGCCGTGATGCGTCATTTCAAGAACGGCGGAAATATCATCAACACCGCGTCAGTTACCGCATATCAAGGCAGTCCTCAGTTGCTGGATTATTCTTCAACCAAAGGCGCGATCGTCGCCTTTACTCGTTCCTTGTCTCAAGCGCTCGCGGACAAGAAGATTCGGGTAAACGCCGTCGCTCCGGGCCCAATCTGGACGCCGCTGATTCCATCGACTTTCCCCGCCAATGAAGTCGCGACATTCGGTTCCGATACACCGTTGGGACGCGCGGGTGAGCCCAACGAAGTCGCCGCCTGTTTTGTGTTTCTCGCTTCGGAAGATTCCTCCTACATGACCGGTCAAGTGCTCCATCCAAATGGCGGCCGCGTCGTGAACGGATAGTCCGAGCCGGACTGGCATTTCGCGCTTCGCGCGAGGTTTGCATTCGCGTTAGAGTCGCGAGCATGCAACGCAGCGATGGCCGGACACCGGATCAAATTCGCCCTATCATTTTCGAATTAGATATTGCGCCCCATGCCAGCGGCTCGGTTCTTGTCGCAATGGGAAATACCCGCGTTATTTGCGGGGTAACGATCGAGGAAATTGTGCCGCGCTGGATGAAAGACCAAGGCGTTACCGGCGGTTGGCTCACCGCTGAGTATTCGATGTTGCCGTATTCGACGACGACACGGAAGCAACGCGACATCGCCAAAGGAAGACTGGATGGCCGCAGCTCGGAAATTCAGCGACTGATCGGGCGATCGCTGCGTAGCGTGATCGATTTGGAGAAACTCGGCCCCCGCACGCTGTGGATCGATTGCGATGTCTTGCAAGCAGACGGCGGCACGCGCACGGCTGCGATTACGGGTGCAAGCCTGGCGGTGACGGTTGCCTGCAAAAAGCTACTGGAAGAAAAGAAGATTGCGTCCTCGCCAATGTGCAAGCTGATCGCGGCAGTGAGCGCGGGCGTCGTTGAAAGCAACGCAATGGTCGATCTTAACTACGAAGAGGACAAAGCCGCCGCCGTCGATTTCAATCTGGTTGCGACCGAGGATGGCGAGTTTGTAGAAATTCAGGGCTCGGGCGAAGAAGCTACTTTTACCCAAGGCCAGTTGGAGGAAATGCTCGCGCTCGCCCGCAATGCCATTGCGCGGTTGATTGTGGCGCAGCGGAACGTACTCGACATTCCGGCTTAGGCGCAGACAACGCCCGATAGACGGAGGGACGACCTCGTGTCGTCCCAAATATTGGGACGGGACGGAGCCCCCACTCCAAGTTTCATTACAATCATTTGCTCGCATGCACGATTTGATTTAATGCGAAACGCCGAATGAAACGCGCCTTGATTACCGGGATCACCGGCCAGGATGGAAGTTATCT
The DNA here is from genome assembly GCA_003219095.1 of Verrucomicrobiota bacterium. GTDB lineage: Bacteria > Verrucomicrobiota > Verrucomicrobiia > Chthoniobacterales > UBA10450 > AV69. The sequence continues at coordinate 1,577 of QHPM01000185.1, read as the reverse complement.
GGCCGATCTGTTACTGGAAAAAGGCTACGAGGTGCATGGAATAATTCGACGGGCGAGCACCTTCAACACCGCACGCATCGATCATCTTTATGTCGATCCGCACATCAACGGTGTTCGTCTCTTCCTGCATTATGGGGATTTGGCTGATTCCGTTAATCTGGTGAAGCTGGTCTACGATCTGAAGCCGGACGAAATTTATCATCTCGGCGCGCAAAGCCATGTCCGCGTAAGCTTCGATATTCCAGAATATACCGCGGATGTAACCGGCGTTGGCACGATACGCATTCTAGAAGCAATCCGAGAAACGGGAATCCGTTCGCGTTTTTACCAGGCCTCGAGCAGCGAAATGTTCGGCAAAGCGCAGGAAATTCCGCAGACAGAGCAGACCCCGTTTTGGCCGCGCAGCCCCTACGGCGTCTCCAAGGTTTTTTCCTACTGGGCAACGGTGAACTATCGCGAGAGCTATGGCCTCAACGCTTGCAACGGCATCCTCTTTAACCACGAAAGTCCGCGACGTGGCGAGACGTTTGTGACGCGCAAAATTTCGCGCGCGGTAGCGGCAATCAAGCGCGGATTGCAGAAGGAATTATTTCTTGGCAATCTGGAAGCGAAACGCGACTGGGGTTACGCGCCGGAGTACGTCGCGGGAATGTGGCAGATGTTGCAAAGGGATAGTGGCGATGACTTTGTCCTTGCGACTAACGAGACGCATACGGTGCGTGAGTTTTGCGAGGCCGCTTTCGAGCATGTCGATCTGGACTGGAAGGAATTCGTCAAACACGACCCACGCTACGAACGTCCAGCCGAAGTGGACATCCTTATCGGTAACGCCGCCAAAGCGAAAAAGATTCTTGGGTGGGAAGCGAAGACGCGATTCAACGATTTGGTGCGCCTGATGGTGGATGCCGACATGGAACTACTCGAGCGCAAAACGGTGCGCGAGCATCTCGGCGACCAGCCGTGATCACGCCGAAAGCTGGTCCGTCACGAACGGATTTGTAATGCAACCGCTCCCGGTTGCAAATCTCAGGAACAGCAGGCGATCGCGCCTGCCCTACAACACTCGAAGGACAGGATGTCCGTTGGCTGTACAGCCAACATGGTTGTGCTACAAGACCGAGGCGACTACATCAGTGCCCCATGATTCCGCGAGGACCGGTCGAGGCGATTTGCGTTCCATTGGCAAGCTCTGGCACGACCTCACCCAACGGCGCGTCGACAATCGTGACCTGCGCGCCCAGTCCGACCATCTCGTAAAGTTTGATGATGTCATTAGACCTCATCCGCACGCAACCGTAACTGACCCGCAATCCCAGGGTTCGTTCTTCCGGCGTTCCGTGAATGTAGATATCGCGGCCGAAGGCATTCGCGTTTTGCGGTTCCCGTCCGCGCAGCCAGATAATGCGGCTAACGATCGGATCGCGCCCGGTAGCATTGGGTAAAACAATTTCGCCGGTTTGTCTGCGATCTTTGAAGACAGTTCCAGGGGGCATTCCGCCGCCAATTTTTTGCGCGATCTCCAATTCGCCTAACGGTGTGCGATAGCTCCCCCGCCAGTCACCGAGCCCGTATTTGGA